>JBIIWL010000164.1:0-4778 GCA_044338885.1 Fibrobacteria bacterium | reverse complement strand
CGACCTGACCCATTACCACCACTTGCGCGTCCTGCATGATGGTAACGGCATCCCGTTGCTCGCCACCGAGGACACCCCCAAGCCCGAGCGCCTCGACCTCGAGGCGTTCTTTGGCACGCCGGGGCCCATTGAGCTGGAAATCGGGTGCGGCAAAGGCACCTTTATGGTGAACTACTGCGCCAACCACCCCACCTTGCCTTTCGCGGCGCTCGAGTGGGAGGGCATGATCGCCTTTGAAGCTGCACAACGAATCGCGAAACGTCCACATCTCCCCCACGCCCGTGTGATTTTGGGCGATGCGGCCTACTTCATGCGCGACTTTTTGCCGGCGGGGTGCGTCAGTGCCTTTCACGTGTACTTCCCCGACCCGTGGCCCAAAAAGCGCCACCACAAGAATCGCACCATGAGGCCTGACTTTTTGGAACTCATGCGTAGTGCGGCGGTACCGGGCGCCCTCTTTTACTTTGGCACCGATCACGCCGAATACAATGAGGCCGCACGCGAACTCTTCGCCGCCACGCCGTGGTTGACGATGGTGAACCCGGATGCCGAACCGACCGAAGGCATTCAGACCAATTTCGAGATCAAATACCGCAAGGCGGGCAAGCCGATTTATCGGTGTGTCATGAAGATAGGCTAATGGCCAATAGCTAACGGCTATCGGCTATCGGCTATTGGCTAATGGCTAAAGGCTAAAGGCAATGAGAAATCAGTAATCGATCATAACGCTAAACCGACCAAAATGTTTTGCGGACTGACTTGAGCCATTAGCCATTAGCCGTTAGCCTTTTTTATAAGGCCTTATCAATCCTTTTTAGGTCCCCGTCGTATTATGCCCGGTAATTTTTGCGCATGCCAGACGCGCCACACATCGTAATACCGGTATTGCTTTTCGCGCCGGCGAAATTCACGGCCATGAACGACGCGCCGTCCCGCCTGTTCGGCAGGGGGCACGGCGATGTGCAAACATTCGTGATACACCACGCCCGCGACAATGTCGGGCGTCGCGGAGGGGTGATCGTACCCGCGACTAATGCTCAGGAGCGGATAGGGTTTGCCCTCCGCGTCGTGGGCCGTCGTTTGAGTCGACAGCCCACCCCAGCGGGCGGACCAGGTGATACGCGCGGCCGCCACGTCAGGCGCGCCGCTAAAATATTCCGCAATCACCGCGGCGAGGATCACATCCAGGTCGTGGTGGAGCCCTTTCGGTTGCAGCCGTTGCAACCGGCGCGCGGCACGCCCCCGCTTGAGCTTGAGGGTATGCGAATCGTTCTCGTGTTGAAGGGTGAGAAACGCATGCAGGGTTTTCTCGAGGGCGCGCCGCTCCAAGGTTCGGCCCGGCGACTTGCGCAGCATGGCGAGGCGTGCCCACGCTGCCAGCACCCGAAGGATCTCGTCAGGTGCGTCCCGGAATATCCGGGGCGCACGCACTAAGGCCCCAGAGCCCCGCCGCCAGGTCATTTTCCAGCCTTGGCGTAAGCGAGGAACCAATTCCACAGTGATGTCGTCACCGCCAACGAGAGCCGCCCACCGTGCCGCGAATGTGGGATCCGCAGAGTGGATTGAACGCACAGAGGTCGGTGATTTTTGCGGCGATTTTGTTTCTGCGCTGACAATGCCGTCAGACGCACGACCAAACAGAGAGGTTTGTAGCCAGCGGATCATATCGGGGCAGCCTAGTGTCAGCGGTCAGCGGTCAGCGGTCAGCGGTCAGCGGTCAGCGGTCAGCGCGGGAAAAATTAAGGTCGTCAACCCGAAATTGACTGTGCCAGCCATTACAGGACCAGAGGATGTGACAGCGATGGATGACATATCAGTCTTTTTCCTGAACGCTGACGGCAGAACGCTGATCGCTTTATTGACCCAACATTTTCAGCACGTCTTTCAAACCATCGCGGATGGATTGAAGCTCTTGACGCTGCGTCTCGGTCAAGCCTGCGGGCGACGTTTCGGACGATACCGGATTCACAGGCTGAACAGATTCTGGTGGCAGTGCAGGAGCCGGTGGCGGTGTGGGAGGCAATCGCAGCAAGGTCGTTTGACCGCTGACCTCTTCGAAGGATACCTCGCCGAGTCTTTTTTTGGCGCCCTGCAACGTGTATTTCTCTTCGTGCAGTAAGTGGCGTATGTACTGGATGTACTGGATTTCGCGCGGGCGGTAGGCGCGGTTACCCGCGCGGTTTTTGCGCGGTCTCATTTGTGCAAACTCGGTCTCCCAATAGCGCAACACGTGGGCTTCAAGCCCGGTCATGCGACAGACTTCTGAGATCGAGTAATAGAGCTTGCCTTCGTCGAGGCGTTGCAACAACTTGTTCATCGGCTACTGGGCCTTACCCCGAAATTTGGGCTCTGTGCCGCGCAAAAGGCGCGCGATATTGGCCCGATGGCGGACGACGATAAAAGCACACACGGCGAGCGAGACGAAAAACACCATCGAAAACGGGTCGCTCGCGCTCGACGACGATTCGAATACGATAAACAGCGGTAACCCCGCTGCGGCCAGTATGGACGCCAGACTCACGTAACCGAACACCGCCATCACAAAGGCCCACAGCAACAAGGCGCCGAGGCTGGCGAGCGGGCTCAGAAACAGAAATACACCAAAGGCGGTGAGCACGCTCTTGCCGCCTTTAAACCCGATCCAAAACGAAAACGAATGACCGAGCACCGCGGCGATACCGGCCGCCAGCGCCCAATTCACCGAACCGGTGAGCAGGAGACCAAACCACGCCGCCGCCGCGCCTTTGGCCGAGTCGAGCAGGGCCACCGGCAACGCGGGCTTCCACCCCAGGGTGCGCCACACATTGGTCATGCCCGGGTTGCCGCTGCCGACCGACATAATGTCGACACCGCGGGCGCGGCTGATCCAGAGCGCGAACGGCAAAGAGCCGAGAAGGTAACCGACCACCAGAGCCAAGACGTAAGCGAGAGAAGACGTATCGGACATGATTCAGACTCCCGAGACGGTCACACGGACCGGGGCTTTTCTCCCGCTTCTTCGGCTTCTTTAATATCAGCAGCATCAGAGGAGTAGAGCGAGTGCTCGAACTCATCAGCGTCATCCCACTCGCGGTAGTCGGGACGCACGCCACTCACGTAACCCGCCAGCTCTTCATCGGTACGCAACTGGAAGCGGCTGCGGAACCAAATGCGGACCGGAACGCCCTTGAGGTTGAAAAATTCGTAAGCCTTGCGGCGCAAATAGCGCACATAGCTGGGCAACACGCGTTCGGGGTGCGAGACCTCAAACGCCAAGGCCACCGGGTCGACCATCACCTGACAGCAACGCTCCAAACGCGCGGGGCCTTGCGAGGTATTGGGGTGCGGGTAACCCAGCACCACCTCTTCGAAATAACGGATCACGTTATCGCGACCCAGCACACGCGATAGGTTACCGCGTACTTCTTGCGCGAGTTCGACGACACGATTGACGCGCTTACCGGTCAGCGCCGAAATGGCGAGAAACGGAATGCCTTCTAACTCGCGATTATCGCGCATGATCTCTTTGACCATATGGTCGTAAGTCTTGTCTTCCGCGTCGATCAGATCCCACTTATTGATGCCGATGATCAGGCCCTTACCGGCTTCCTGAATCTTTTGGCAAATACGGTAATCCTGTTCGCTCAGCTGCTCGCCCATCTCGCCCGTGGCTTCGATGAGCAGCAAGCACACGTCGCTGCGACGGATCGCTTCGAGCGCACGCAGGTTCGAGAACTTCTCGACTTCATCGCTCACGCGGGCCTTTTTGCGGAGACCGGCGGTATCGGTGAGGATCACCTTTTGACCTTGGTACTCAAAGGTGGTATCGATGGCATCACGCGTGGTGCCAGCCTTCTCGGAGGTGATCACGCGGTTTTCGCCCAAGAGCGAGTTCACGAGCGTGCTCTTCCCGGCGTTGGGCCGACCGAGCACCGCGAGGCGCAACACATCGTCGCGTTCCACCGGGCCGCTGGCGGGCAACATGGCCGCAAAGCGGTCCATCAAATCGCGCATGCCAAAACCCGAGATGGCCGACACGGGGAACGGCTCGCCCATACCCAGCGACCACGCCTCAACCGCTTCACGCGCGGTCTCAGGCTTTTCGGATTTATTCACCACCAAAATGACGGGCCGCTTGCGGCGGAGCACCATGCGGGCGAACTCTTGATCTTGCGCGGTGACACCCGTGCGCCCGTCAATGACGAACAACACGACGTCGGCCTCATCCAAAGCCGCGCCGATTTGGTCGCGCACCTGCTCATCGAGCGAACCCTCGACCCGCGGCATGAAACCACCGGTATCGACGAGGTTGAAGCGCTTGCCCTCGTGTTCGCGCTCCTGGTAGTGACGGTCGCGGGTCACGCCATCACGGTCGGACACGACGGCGGCCATGCGGCCGAGCATACGGTTAAAAAGGCTGGATTTGCCGACGTTGGGACGGCCGGCGATAACGACGCAGGGAAGACTCATGAACTCGATCCGATCAAAAGGCCAAGTGGCGATATTTCAACGGGTTGTAAGATAGCGATAAAGCGAACCCGGAGTAAGGACTGAAGGTAGCAAATAGCTGTCAGCAGTCAGCAGTCAGCGGTCAGCTGATAGTTACCTTGACCTTATGCCCCTCTCCTCCACCAAAGCCGCACGTCTGACGGGCTACTTACTGGTTCTGGGACTTTTGGGGGTGATCGTCGGCTTTGGGGCCTTTGTGGTTCTGGATTTACAGAGCAAGCCCCCGCTGGTGCGCGTGGGGTTCCCCGGGATTTCGACTTTGAGCTCCGGCGACCCGGTGGTCGAGGACG
>JBIIWL010000017.1:0-15680 GCA_044338885.1 Fibrobacteria bacterium | reverse complement strand
CGCGTTGATCAGGTAGGGCGACTGGCCTTGCATGGCACGCTTGCGTTCGCCTTCAACTTCGGAACTAATCCAGGTGTAATTGCCGACCACTGAAAACGGTTCGGCATAGTCCCAAAACCGGCCCAGGCCCGCGCGCATTTCCCATTCCGCGCCGACCAACGTCGCCGAAGAGGCGTTCATAAACTCAGCGCGGTAATTACTAGAAACCTGTTTAATACGGGTTTCAACCGGGTCATTGAAATACTTGTAGAACCCGGAGACCGCAATCATCTCCGAGGTTGTGGGGAACCATTCCCACCGCAAGTCGTAGTTCTGGATATCAGTCGGTTTGAGGTCAGGGTTACCAACTGTTTCCAGGGCTTCCAAATACGAAAAGAACAACATCGGCGACATCTCGCGATACTCGGGGTAGGAGAAGGTCCGCGTCCACGAGGCGCGCACATTTTGGGCCTCGGTGACCGAGTACACCGCAGAAAGTGTCGGGAGCAAGGCCAGTTGGTCGTACCCGAAGTTGATTTTGCAATTCCCTAGGAGATCGCACTTGGCAAACCGTGTTTCGTCAGGGCTCAGTTCGCCCACGGTAGGGCGCGAAATGCCTTCTACTCGCGCCCCAACAAGTCGCGCACCGGCGATGACGCGCCATTGGTCTGAGAGAACAAAGTCACCCTGGGCGTGTGCGGCCCACTGAAAGTCTTCGACCGTATAATTGTCTTTGACGAACTGGTACGAATTCGTGATGTAACCCGAGTCTGCAGCGCCGTTGAATAATTCGAAGTAATCTTCATAGCGATTGCCGTACACGATTGGCGACGAAGCAAGCCCTGCACCAGAGAAATAACTGAGTCGCCGCACATCAAACTCGCGCGATTTGGCGAATGTGAATAATCCAACTCGCGCCTTAGAGCCATCCTCGAACAAGTCGGTTTCAAAAGGGATATCCAAATCGACTTTGCCGCCGTATCCCGTTTCTTGCAGATCGAACCAGTATCGATCTTGCAGGCCTAACGTCGCGGCGACAAACCAGGGGAACTCATCATTGAATTCGGGGTGATCCGGGCGCATCATGAAGTATTTGCTCATGCGGCGATCAGGCTCGACACGCGATGCTCCTGTCACGGCAGCCATCCAGCTCAGCTTCATGCTTTCCGGCAATTTGTGCTCGCCCTCAATCTGGGCATTGCGAAGCATCTGCCTCGTATTGATCAACTCCAGAAGCATCGACGTGTCACCGTCGGACTCGCGTTGACCGATCACGCGCGTCACTTCATCTTCCCAGTCGTTGTTCGCCATCAAGTTCAGACGCATCTTGTGACGGTCACCGTCTTTATAGGTCGCCGTGCTGAGCACACCCCATTGCACAGACTCGGTAAAAATGTCGCGGGTGACGCGGTCGCGATACACCGTGTTCCCAAACTGGTCGATACTCACACGTGCGGTGAATTCTTCATCAACCCCATTTTTGGCAGCATAAGTACCCCCTAACAACCAGCCGAAAACTCGATCGTCACCCAAGGGGATTTTATTGCCGAGTGAAAGACCAAAGCTTTTATTGAGAGGCGACGTCGTACCGTAGGGTGTCCAAACGTTTTGAAGGGATCCGAGAATTTCGCGCTGACGCGCTTGGCGTTCGGCATCGGTGGCCCCCAAAAGCGGGCTACGATGATCAAAGCGTTCACGCGGTACAACCCCGGACAAGGCCCGTGTCCCATCATCGATACCGATCCAGTCTAAAGAACCGCCTTTGTAGGTCATGAAATTTTCGAAGGTGACGCCGGGCTCATACCCTGCGCCTGCTGAAAATTCGATGAGGCGCTTTTCGGGGTAATCTTTGGTCCGCAGTTGCAGCGAGCCGCCCGCGAACTCGGCAGGTTGATCCGCCGTAAAGGTTTTAGACACCACCAAATTCTCGAGCAAGCGGGTGGGAAACATGTCGAGCGGAATCACACGTTTTTCAGGATTCGGCGAACTCACAGTCATGCCATTGAGCTGCATATTCACATAGCGCTCACCCAATCCACGTACATACACAAGACCATCACCACCAACCGAAATACCGGTCACACGCTTGAGCGCCGCTGCGGCATCACCATCAGGGCTTTTGGAAATCTGTTCCGACGAAATACCATCGCTCACGGACGGTGCGTTCTTTTGGGCAAACAACATGCCCGCTTCGCTCGCCTTACCCGCCGCGCCAGTGATGCGCACCGCCTCACCTTGCAAGGCCTTATCAGGGAGGGGCAAACGACGCGAGGCGTCGCGCCCGGGTACAACCTCAATGCCGTCTACAGTCAGCGGGGCGTAAGACCCATGATACAGAAAGAGTGAGTAGGTACCCGGAGCGACATCGACAAAGCCAAAGCGGCCATCGGCGTCCGTCTCGGTCGACATGTTTTGACCGGCCACAATCACGCGCACGCCGGCTACAATCGTGCCGCGCGCTTCCGAGACCACACGCCCGGAAATCGAGCCGCGGCCCTCGGTCGTGCCCGCGAGTGCAGAAGCATCAGCGAGCGCCGTATCAGTTGCAACCTGATTCGCGCCAGATTCGGCGGCGGCGGCGGCACTACGGGTGGAGTCTGCAAGGCGCGCTGCGTCGAGTGTGAGTGTATCGAGCGCAAATATTTGAGGCTGTGCCTCTTGGGCGACAGTCATCTGCGGCAAAAGGACCACACACAAAATCAATCCCGCACAAAATTTCGAGACGCTCATTTTTTAAACCCTAACGTATCGCGCACCACGGCAGCCGCGGCCGGTTCGAGACGGCGCTCATGCCAGTCCGCCAACATTTCAAGACCCTGCAAGCCTTCAGCGCTCCCGAGTCGGAACGCCCGGGAATACGCATCACGCGCGCCGTGCGGGTCGCCCCCTTCAAACCGGAGCGATCCCAGAGCGGCCCACAATTCACCGCGTGAGGGGGCGGCTTCTAATCCTTGACGCAAGGCTAGGCCCGCCTCGAGCGGACGACCCGCCGTGCGGAGCGCGCGCGCCATGCGCAGCCAGGGGCGCGTATCGCCAGGCGAAACAGCAGCCGCTTCGCGATACAGTCGTGTCCCTTCTTCGATCTGTCCCTTTGCCACTGCAAGATCGGCTTGCAAAATGAGAGCCCACGCCGCAGGGCGCGCGCGCGCGCCGGCGGAGCCATTATACCGTTCCATCCACAACAAGGCCGCCGTGGTGTCCCGCGCGGCCAGCAACACTTGCGCGAGGCCTGATGCCGCCCCTTCGTGCATTGGGTCTGCGCGTAAGGCCTGCTCGTACCAGCGCAGCGCTTCAGCACCGTCGCCGGTTTGTTGCGCCAATTCACCAAGACGATAGCGTGAGTTCACATCCGAGGAGTCGATTTTAGCGGCAATCTCGTAATGGCGGGCCGCATCAGGAATGTTACCGGCCAACTGATGTAAAGCTGCGAGATTCTGGTGGGCTTTGAGAAAGTCGGGTGCAGCCTGAACCGATCGACGGTAGGCTTCTGACGCTTCGGTGTTGCGATCAAGGCGGACCATGGCATTGGCTGCATTAAACCACGCCACGGCGACTTGTTGCCCGTTCCGCGCGGCTTCACGATAGAGGACCGCCGCTTGGGCAAAATCCTCGCGCTCGTAGGCCGAATCGCCCCGGGCGAGCCAATTCACGGGCGGATTGGCTGCTGCGGCGGCAGCCGCCTCTTCCTCAATCTTACTGTAGTCGCGCAACAGCGCACACCCGGAGGCCCCAAACACCGCCCCCACACACAACAACCGCACCAATCGTGATTTCCAAATCAACATGCGGTTACTCCAACCTAAAGTCAAACGGTTGACGGATCTTAACGGGCACAGCCACACCACCTGCCATCGCAGGCTTATAGCGACGCTTGAGCAATGACTTGCGAATGGCGTCTTCAAAACCGTAGCCCTGAGGCGAACCACTAATGTCGATCGATTCCACACGCCCAGAGGCGTTTACGACAAAGGTGGCGACGAAAGCCCCGGAGATGCCTTTATCGAGAGCCTTGCGGGGCATTTCGGGTGGTGAAGGTTCTTGAGCGGGCTCAGGGTTTTGATCAACCTGGCCGGGTTCATAGGCCACTTTTGATCCCCCTTTGGCACCGCCGCCTGCAACAGCTCCACCGACAGCCATACCATCGCTGCCGGTGCCGAGCGCAAGGTCTAATGAGACGGCATTGCCAGGGCCAGCCGCGCCTTCGCTCTCGGCCAATAAATCGGGCAGATCGGATTCCGCTTCAGGTTCCGCTTCCGGTTCGGGCTCAGGTTCAGGTTCAGGCTCGGGCGGTGCGTCGATCACGACGTCTTGCATTTCTTCTTCGGCGTTCTCGACAGTTTCAACCGCAGAGAATTTCTTGTAGGCGAAGTACCCACCGGCACCGAGGATCAGCACCGGCACAAGAGCAATGAGCACTTGCACGAGTTTAATGCGGGGCTTGGGTGGCAGAATCACCTTCACCGAATGCGGCAAAGACGGCGCCTCGCCGGGAGGAAGTGGACGCCTTACGATTTTGCGGCGTCGTGCAGGAGCACCCATGTTAAGATCCCGACGCAGCGCGCACCTTGAGCGCGTACTTACCCACACCGGCGGCACGGATGAGGTCGAGCACTTCAACCACGCGGGCGTAGTTTAAGGCTTCGTCGGCGGACAGCAAAACTTGAGTTGTACTGTCGCGAAGGATACTTTCACGGAGCATTCTCTGCGCCGCCGCAGCATCGACCACGGCACCATCTAATCGGAGGATGCCGGATTTTTCCACCGAGAGGTTGATGGCTGTGGAGGAACCCGCCGCGCCAGTAGACGCTTTGGGAACTTGCACGGGGACGTTTTTCGCGGTCTGTACGGCCGCCGTCACCATGAAGATGATCAGGAGCACGAGCATGATGTCCACCAACGGAATCACGTTGATGGCAACCACCCCTTTACCCTTTTTGCCGCCGCCAATATCACCCGCCATGAGTCGTCTTCTCCGCTGACGCTTCGTGCTTCATGTCGTGTTTGGATTCGTGTTTCGGTGCGGGCTTCATGTCGCCGGCTTGGAGCTCACCGCGGGCAGCGGTGTCAAGCCCGGCGGCCAGAATCAGATGGCGCATTTCACGGGCTTCTTCCATCACTTCGTTTACACTATGCGTCAGCATGTTGTAGAACACGACAGCGGGAATAGCCACAGCCAAACCCAAGGCCGTGGCCACGAGCGCTTCGGCAATGGCGGTCATCACGTGCAAGGCCGCGTCGGCTTCGCCACCACCGAGGTGGGAGAAGGCGTCCAAAATACCGAGCACCGTACCGAGCAAACCAATAAAGGCCGCATTGGATGCCACCGTGCCGAGGTAGGTCATCCCGCGATTGAGGCGACGCTCTTCGACGGACTCCTGCGAGATCATGAGCTGCTCAAGCGCTTCGGGGGCCAGGGTGCGGTTATCAAAGCCGAGACGCACGATACGGCCTGCCACGGTATGCACATCGGCTTTGCCGACGACAGTCTCCGGAGCTTGACGCTTGGTGAGCGCATTAAAGAGACGTAAACGCATGGCGTCGGCATCGGCCGCTTCACGCTTGATCAGCGATCGACGACGGATGAAGATGATCAAGCAACCCAGCCCGAGACCGATGAGCAACACGATGATGGCGCGCGCCAAGATGAGCGGCATCTTGGCCAGCGGGCCTTCCTTCATGTCAAACAGTTTGGAGAGGAAGCTCTTTTCTTCGATGACGAAATAGCCCGGGCCGGCGGCTTGCGCCTGCATGGGGTCGATCGGCATTTCCAGAGCGCGGGCGCCGATGCCCGTAACGATGGCACGCTGGGTGGGCGGCAAGATGTTTTCATGCCACGCATAGGGCATATCACCGCTACCTGAACGCACGAGCACGCCCGTGACGTTGTCTCGCGTCAGGTACCAAGCACCCAGAGCGCCGACGCGAACGCGTGTGCCGACCGCGGTACCGCCCTGAGCGAGGGCGAATTCGCCTTCGACTTTTTCAATCTGGCGGGTGAAATCCCACTCGGCCTTATACGCTGCGACCAAAGGCGCAAGGCCTTCTTGCGGAGTGGAGTAAGATTCGATCCCGCGCAAAACCTGCAAGACTGCGGCCATACGTGCCTCCGCATCCCACGGCAACCCGAACCGGATTTTATCGCGCAGCATTTCGCCGCGATCAAGCATGTCTTGACGCAGCTGCTCGCGCTGTTTGGTCACGGCATCAGGGCCTGATTTCACTTGAGCGGCGCGCTCGCGCGCTTCACGAACATCTTCCAGCAGCTTGGTACGCTCCGAAGCGGCCTTCTCTAAGCTATCGCGGACGCGGTCTTGGTCAGCCTGCCAGCGTTCACGCGCATCAAGCCCCGTTTGACGGAGGCTCCAACGCAAACGAGAGAGGCTATCGCGTGACGCTTGCAACCGAGCGACCTGCGTGGCCGCCTCCCGAACCGCAGCTTCCGCTGCCGGGTCCGTCTTTTTCTGGGACCATGCCGGCGAGGCCAAAAGGCCTCCGACCAACAATGCGGCTCCCATCAGGGTTACAAACGAAGAGGTCATTAATTTGTGTGTCGAATTCATAGTGGTCGTTCCGGATAGCGTCGATGCGTTAGAATTCACGGTTCACCTCCGGAGACCAGACCGAACGGTACGGGCACAAAACCGGGTTCTTCAGAGCCCTGCAGCATGCGCGCCATCCTCAACAGGTTCTCGCGACGATCGGCGGGGATTGATTCGCTCCATTCCCAACCTTTTTCAGACTTGCGGCGGTAGGCACCCAAGGCGCCGTCCGTCGAAATGAAGGCTTCGTAAATGCCGCCCACAGCCACGAAGTGTCCGTCCACCGGGCGACCGGCGATCGTGGTGTAGCTGCCCGGGCGTACCTCGGCTTTGCGGCCGTATTCAATGATGGCGGAGAGCTGATCAAGCAATTGACCAAGGCCTTCCTCAGGAGGGATCACGCCCGTGCGTAAGCCGCGCGACAGGTCGCGGAGCGAGCGTTCGCGCGCTTCGGCGAAAGCCGGCAGTTCTTCACGCATAACTTTGGCGAGCACGGCATCGGCCTGGTCGGCTAAGGCGGCGGCAAAGGCATCGCCTTCTTTTTTGGCTTTGGTGAGTTCTTCGGCGCGATTCTGCGTCGGGCTTCCGAGAGATTTCAAGACGCGGTCAAGACTATCGGCCTCAGCACGCGCACGGCGCGCTTGCGAGCGCGTATCGGCGAGTTGGCTTTTGGCGGAGGCTTCCCACGCCTTATGACGGGTGAGGTCGGCGTCGTGCAGCTGCCGTTCGGCATCCACGTCGCGCTGGAGTTGATCGATCTGACGTTGGAGTCGTGCCAGTTCGGGATCCGCCGCAAACGCGTTGGGCGCTAGGGCGAAAAGGACTGCAAGACAGGCTGCTGAGAGTGCCGCGGGCTTTGTGTGCTTCATGCCCCAATAGGGAGCAATCAGGCGTTACAGGATTGTTTCAGCATTGATTCAGGCGTGTTAAACGAATCGAAACAACAAAGAAACACAAACCCGCAAATTTCTCAAAAAATCAACTTTGTCCTCGAATTGTTTCCACTGCACAACCCCATTATTTCAGCCGGATGTTTCAATCCGCTATCAGCAAATTCGATGTTCTTCCCGATTGGGTTGTTTGCCTGACCGCTGACTGCTTTCAGCTGACCGCTGATCCTACCCCCGGTACTCGCAGCGCGCCGTGCAGGTTTCGTGAATCACCACGGCGCTCAGGAGCGGGAGCGACGGCTTAAGCTTGTCCCAAATCCACCGGGCGATCACTTCAGACGAAGGGTTTTCAAGACCGGGAACGTCGTGGTTCAAAAACCGATGATCGAGTTGAAGCTCCAACGGACGAAAGGCCGCCTTGATATCGGCATAATCCATCACAAACCCGGTGAACGAATCGATTTCACCCGTGACCTGCACCTCGCATTTAAAACTGTGGCCGTGGATACGCTTGCATTTGTGCCCCTCGGGGAGGTTCGGCAAAAAATGGGCAGCTTCGAACGTGAATGATTTGATGAGGGTCGTGGGCATGGGGGGAAAGGTAGCAGAACCGCGGATTGGCCGCCCTTTATGGCAGTTAAATCACGATTTGATTAGGAAAAAGACAATTATTCCAGCCGTGAGCAGCCACTGCGGCGATAGATTACTCCAGCCCTCGGAGTCACCATGATTGCAACGTCCGCGTCCCATCTTTCCATCAGATCCCTTGCTCCGTGGCACCTGACCACCGCCTTGGCGTTCGCTACGGTCCTCCTGTCCGCCCCCACCACACCAGCCCAAACACCCACCAAGGTTTTATTCTGGGGTGGCCCCGCCACAAGCTCGCACAACGTACCGGCGTTTCGCGATACCATTGTGCCCTACCTCACCGGCCAAAACATGACCGTCACGTATCGGCAAAACACCCCGTACGCCTTTCTCCATACCGATAGCCTCGCACAATACGATGTGATGCTGGTTTACACTACAAACCAGGATGCCTCGCAACTGACCCAAGGTCAACTCACCGCACTCACCACCTGGATCGCCTCAGGGCGCGTGATGGTGGCGGTGCACGGCACCACCAACACCTTTATCACCAACAATGCGAGCATCACCTCGGCCTGGCGTGCTCTCACCGGCGCTCAATTCGCCGACCACGGCCCCGCCGCCGGGTCCGGAAACTCCGGCACCATAACCTACACCACCACCGGCACAACACATGGTTCACTAGCAGGTACGATCGCACTCCCCACCTCTGGCGTCAACACCGGAGACCATCCCTATTGGGACGAAGGCCGCCGTCATACCGCCAACCTCTTCTCCAATGACACCCTCGTGCTCGCCCGCGCTCTCTACACAACCCCCTCCGCCACATCACTCCCTTGGATTTGGGTTCGTCCACAAGGCAACGGCTGGGTCTATTACAACGCCAGTGGTCACGATGGTCAAGTGTGGACGCGACTCGAATTCAAAACCCAGATTCTGAGAGCCCTGCAGTGGGGTCAGGCCGTCAGTACCGGCATACGAGGGGAAGCAGCCCTACCTGCGGTCATACGTACCGAAGGTCACCACATCATCGTGCCTTTGAGAACAGGGTATTCCTTCGAAGTCACCACTCTGCAAGGACGGGGCGTCTATAAACTCGCGCGCACCCATGCCGCCCGCCACGATCTCGGCTTCCTCTCGACGGGAACCTACGGGGTGCGGGTGCAGGCCGAGCAGCGGGAATCCTACCAGACGCTCTTCATCAAACGGCCCTAAAGGCCGTTTTTCGGGGTGACCCGGCGAAAACCGGGGCGTTGGTGAAACCGGGTGTTCTGTGCTGTCCCGTACCCCCCAAATTCCCTATATTGTGCCCCTATGAAAAAATCAGCCTTTTCCCGCCTATCCATGGCCCTCGCCGCCACCGCCTTTTTGGCGGTCACGGCCATCGCCAAACCGTTGCAGATCTGGGTCTATAACCAGAACGACGTGAAGTACTACACCGACATGGTCGAGTTGTACAAGAAAAAAACAGGTGTCAAACTTGACGCTGAATTCAAGGCCTTCGGGTACGCCGAAATGCCTGACAAACTCGCGCTGGCGGTGAAGAGCGGCATCAATGTCCCCGACATCGTGCAATTCGACGAAATCTTTTTCAGCCTGTACCTCAAAGACGAAATCCCCTTCCTCGACCTCACGGACCGCATCGCCAAGAGTCCGCTCAAGTCTGGGATCTTACCCCAGCGCGCGGGCTTGTTTACCTGGAAGGGGCGCGCCTACGGCGTACCGCAGAGCACAAGCAATGTTGTGTTGTTCTATCGCGAAGATCTCTTCAAAGCTGCCGGCATCAAACCGAACGACCTTCGCACATGGGAAGGCTTTGAGGCCGTTGCCAAGCGCATCAAAACTGAGAACCGCCACATGATCGCGATGGACTGGTCTTACTTGCCGATCATGCTGCGTCAGCGCGGCTCCAATTTGTTCGGCAAAGACGGCGAGGCTTTGGCCGACTCAGCCATGATCGTGGAAACCTGGGCCCGCCTGCAGGGCTGGGTTCGCGACGGCGTCGGCTTTATGCCCGGCCAGGGCGGTATCTTCAGCCCGCAGTTCTTTAACACCTCGGTGGCTGACAATGGCGTGATGACCATTATGGGTGCCGACTGGTATGGTCTGGATATCCTTCAAAACATGGATCCGGAACGCAAGGGTAAATGGCGCGCCATGCCGCTGCCGGTGTGGACGGATTCGAAGTCCAAAGGCCGCCGCAACACCTCCTCGTTCTCGGGGCAAGGCCTCGTGATTTTCAAGAAGAGCAAGCAGACCGAAGCCGCCTGGAAATTTGTGGAATGGGTGATGTCCGATGTGGATGCCAATGCGGAACGCTACCTGCAGGGCAACGCCTTCACCCCCTTCCGCCCCGTCTGGTCGGACCTGCGCTATGCGCGTCCCGAACCCTACTTTGGCGGCCAGATTCTAACCGAACTGCTGATGGAAGTCGCGCCCAAATCACCGCCGGCCTCACAGTCGCCAGCCCACGCGTTAATCGTCAACTTCCTGCGTGAGCAATACTTCAACGCCTCCATGAACGACGAGACCATGCCACCGCAAAAGGTCTATTCCGAACTCAAGGAAACCCTGCGCAAAATGGGCTACGTGAAATAAAGGTTCGGGCCTTCGTTTTAAATGCAGAATGATGATTGAGGAATGCGGACTGAACGCATTCCTCATACCCCTGAGCGCCTAAGGGATTTAAATCGTCCATCATTCAACATTTCTTGCCTCCCAAATGTCTTCCAACCGCCGCCCTCCCTTCCTGCTGCTCGCCCCGTTCTTTGCGGTGCTCGCCTTATTTTGGCTCGTGCCGCTCGCGCGCGGGCTGTTAATCAGCCTGCAATCCGACACGCTGTTCGGTGAGTCCACCTTTGCCGGGCTCGCCAACTATAAGCAGCTCGCGCAAGACGAGCGCTTTGGGCACGCCTTCCGAAATACGGTCGTCTATTGTGCGATGGTGCTGGTGGCCGTGCTCCCGGTTTCGCTTGTGCTCGCCCACCTCCTACGGCGCACCTACGCCCGCGTTCGTGGCCTGCTGCAATTTTGCCTACTGCTCCCAGGACTTACCCCGCCGCTGGTCCTCGCCTTACTGTACCTCTTCGTGTTTCACGGGCCAAACGGTCTTTTAAACGGCATCTTCTTGCAACCCTTCGGTTTGCCGGGTCTGGATTGGATCGGTGACCCGCGTCTGATCAAATTCAGTCTCGTGCTCCTCATGCTCTGGCGGTGGACCGGTTTCATGACGTTGATTTTTCTTTCGGGCCTCGAGGGCGTGCCGCGCGCCTACCACGATACCGCGCGCATCGAAGGCGCTACGGCCTGGCAACGGTTTCGCTTGGTCACTTTGCCCGTGATGCGGCCCGTAACGGCCTTTGCCGCCGCGTTTTTATTGCTCGATACCTTCGTGCTCTTTGAAGGGGCCTACGTGCTCTTAGGTGGCTCGGGCGGCACGTTAGATGCCGGCCTTCTCTTAGTCTCGTACGGCTACTTCACCGCCTTCACCCTCGGCAACTTTGGTACGGCGGCGGCCATGTCTTTCGCATCAATGCCGCTTTTACTGATCGCGCTGTTTGCCATCCTAGCCACCGGCAAGCCGCGCCGCGGCGGACAGCGCCCGTCGACTCTCGCCCAAACGGCGACACCTGGTGACGTACCATGAACGCGCCCGCTTCACGAACTCTGAGGTCGCATCTACCGGCTCTGGCCTCAACCGCGATTCTGGTTGTATTGGCCGTCGCCTTCGCCTTTCCCTTCTTATGGATGCTCACCGCGGGCTTCAAGCACGACGCCGCGATCTTTAACCCGTTCCCGCTTTTCCCCGATGGGTTCGACCCCAAACACTACCAAGACCTCCTCACGGGGGTCTGGATCCCTTACCCGCGCCAATTCCTCAACTCATTGTTCATCGCGGGCGCGCAAACCACCCTCGCCACGACTTTTGCCTGTGCAGCAGGGTATGTATTCGCCAAATTCAACTTTCCATTCAAACGCACGCTGTTTGTATGTGCGGTGCTCACGGTGCTCATCCCGCGTCAGGTGATGGTGCTGCCTCTCTTCACGTGGATGAATGACCTCGGCTTACTCGACACGCCGTGGGCCGTGATCTTCCCCGGCGCGGCGACCGGAATCGGATTGCTGTGGTTTACCGCCGTGTACCACCGCTTACCCGATGCTTTGCCCGACATGGCGCGCACCGAGGGCGCCGGCGAGTATCGTGTTTTTTTCATCACGCTTCCCTTGATCAGACCCGCACTCATCGCCTTCGCCTTGATTCAGTTCACCCTCGCGTGGCAAGAGCATCTGATTCCTCTGGTGATGTTGTTCAGCACTGAAAACCTCACCGTGAATATCGGGCTCGCCAGTTTAAATGCAGGCAGCTTGCGTGTGCCTTATGGGTTGCTGATGGCTGGCTGCACACTCACGTTGATCCCCACGGCGCTGTTGTTCGCTCTGGCGTACCGCCACTTCCGCACGGCCTTAGGCCAACTGACGGAGACTTGATTTATGGCATCCTTACGCATCGCAGGTTTAGGTAAACAATACGGGCGCGCCGGCGATTGGGCGCTCAAGGATTTCTCCTTAACGGTTGAGGATGGTGAATTGGTGGCGATTGTCGGTCCTTCGGGTTGCGGCAAGTCCACCTTGTTGCGCATGCTGGCCGGCCTTGAGGCGGAATCAGCGGGGACGGTTCACTTGGGTGACCGCATGCTGGGCGGGTTGCCGCCTAAAGACCGCGATGTCGCCCTCATGTTCCAGAGCTACACGCTCCTCCCCCACCTCACGGTGGAAGAAAATTTGGCGTTTGGACTCAAGCTGCGTGGCGTACCCAAAGCCGAACGCCTGCGCCGCGCCCGCGAGGCCGCCGACGTGCTGGGACTCAACGGTTTGCTAGAGCGTTTACCCTCTGAAATCAGCGGGGGCGAGCGCCAACGCGCCGCCTTGGGCCGTGCGATTTTAAGAGCCCCCTCGGCGTTTTTATTCGACGAACCGCTCTCAAGCCTCGATGCGCAAATGCGTTTGCAGCTCCGTGTCGAAATTCAAAGGCTGCATCAGCGCGTGCGCGTCCCCATGTTATTCGTCACGCACGACCAGAGCGAAGCCCTCACCCTAGGAGATAGAGTGCTCGTGCTGAACCGAGGTGCTATTCAACAGGTTGCCCCGCCCGATGAACTCTATGTGCGCCCCGCGAATGCCTTCGTCGCCTCCTTTATCGGAGCACCCGGCATGAACCTGTTTACGGGACAGGTGACCACAGATCAAACGGGCGGGCGGCATTTTGCCTCTGCCGCGTTAAACCTTTCGCTCCCGCCCGCACTCGCCGGGCGCGTGACCCACCTCGCCGACGGAGCCGCACTCACGCTTGGTGTGAGGCCCGAGCACCTGCGTCGCAGCCCACCGGGCGACTCGTCACTGGTGGGTGACGTCACCGCTGTGGAACGACAAGCGGGACAAGTGACGCTGTACCTCAATGCCGGCAACGTGGCGTTTGCGGCTAAAGCCGGCGACGATCATGCGGCGCGTCACGGCGATTCGACAAGCTGGACCTTTGACACCGCCCACCTCTACCTGTTCGATGGACACACCGGTGCGGCCTTGTATGGCTAAAAAGGGCCTTGGTTCAGCAATTGATTTTGAAGGGTAGCGAGAATCGAAATGCCGCGCCATGACCGAGTTTGGAATCAACTGACACGGTCCCGCCGTGAGCCTCTGTAAAGGTTCGCACAATAGTCAAGCCGAGGCCCGTCCCATCCGCAGGCCCATCGGATTCCAAACGATTGGCTTCGC
Organism: Fibrobacteria bacterium; assembly: GCA_044338885.1. Lineage (GTDB taxonomy): Bacteria > Fibrobacterota > Fibrobacteria > UBA11236 > UBA11236 > UBA11236. The sequence continues at coordinate 1,912 of JBIIWL010000017.1, read as the reverse complement.
CGTCGAATACGCGGGCCAGCATGTCTTCTGGAATCCCTTTCCCGTTATCCTTGACCCAGCACTCAACCAGGCTTTCCTCAGAGCGCGTGGCGGCGCCCACTTTGACGATTCCGCCCGGCGTGCATTTGATGGCGTTCGCGATCAAATTTTGAAAAACGCGTTTTAAGAATCCCGCATCAGCATAAATAACCAACTCATCGGGCACTTCATTGCGAATGGTCGTGCCCGTTGCATCGGCAATAGGTTGAAGCTCCTCGACGAGCGACTCAACCAGAGGCCAAAGGTCGAACGTGCGGCACACAAGCCTGACTCCGGTCTCGGTATGGAGGCTTGCATTCTCTTCGAGTACCCGTTGAACGAGTGCTTCGAGTTGTTCCACGCTGCGTCGCAGTGTTTTCAGGATTTGTGCCGAATCGCTCCCATACCCTTTAACCGGCAAAGACCGCTCGAGCACTCTGCCAGCCAGCGCAATCGCAACGAGCGGGGTTTGCAGATCGTGCGCCACAAACGACAGGTATTCCTCGCGCCGAACCCGGACTTCTTTCGCCCGTTGGTTGCTATAAGACTTTAACGCCAGGCCGATGGCATGATCGAATACGCGATTGATGACGTGAAAGATTTTCCCTTGTAAAACAAACCCGTGTTCGGTGGCCAAATCGTGGACACACCCCCGCAGAATGTTATACTCCGCGACCACCTCTTCGATATCAAAATCATCTTCCAAGCGCTGCAAGCCATGGATTTTGGCGCTATCGGTCGGATTGCTTTTCACGATGTCGGCCGCAATGGCCTGAGGGATCGTCTGACCTGAACCGCGTTCAAGTGCGGTGGCCAATTCTCCAATCAACCGAGGCATGTGGTCGTTCAGGGTCGGGATGTCCAAACCTTGAGCCGAAGGCAGTTCGCGCACTTGTTGACGCCAACTTGTGAGCAGCTCCTCGCGCTTTGCCCAGATGAGCTCTGCTAGGTCGTCCAATTCCATCGAGCCATCCTACTGTACGCTCTATCAATGGCGACAGCGCGGGCTCATCAACGTACTACCAAAGGTCATGCCGTGGTCGATCGGCGTTTGAAGCCGCCATTCTCGTGAAAAAAGGCCTGTGTAATAGGGTTCCAGAACCTCACACCCCGCTCGTTGCGACAACGCGTGTCAACAAGCATTCTGCAGGTACAATAAACACCGTATTGTAATCTGAATCACCTTTATAGATACATCGGGCATGACGCGTTCCGAATCACCGGCTCAACAGGCGCGGCGACCCACGGAAAGTTCATCCTTCAATAGTCTTGATAAACCGACACAAACCAAAAAAAGGATGCCCACACAGGCATCCTTTTTTTATGGCAAAAATGCGTCGACTTCGTTGGCCGCAGGGACTCTGCACACGCTTTGGCCGAACCAACGGAACCGATACCGCGCCACGAGATCGTAGACGACATCACGCACCACGCGTGGCACAATACGAAAGGCCGGTGCGAGGCGAAATACGCCGCCCAACCGAGGGGCAATTTCAAGCACGGCATCCGAGCGAGACAAAACGCGCCCATTCTCCCAAAAGACGATCGAGTTTACCGGCACCTTGGTGTCGACCTTAAAGAGTGCCGCCGCGGTTGCCCCTTGTAAGGTGGCCACGCGGAGCGAACCGTCTTGCACCCGTTTGAGGAGCAGGTTTGCGAAACGGTTACACAGCAAGCATGTTCCATCGAAAAAGACGATAGCGCCGTTTAGCGGGGCATTGGGGGCAGTCATGAAGAAAATTTAACAGGGTATGGGGGGTGGGGGTTGAGGCCGCCGGGTCCTCACCCAAAACATGGTATTTAGTACGACTTAGGAAATAAGCCCTGTCTAAGGTGACGCTTTAGGATGACATAGCTGTTGGAGTGAGACAGAATTGACCTCACCCCCCAACCA
>JBIIWL010000163.1:0-4817 GCA_044338885.1 Fibrobacteria bacterium | reverse complement strand
CAGCGTTGCCTTGCAAGAACTGGAAGAAACCAGATACTGGACTGAGCTGTTGCAAGACGCTAATATCGTGAAACCCGAAAGACTGATGAATCTCAAAGACGAAATGGATCAGCTCAAGGCAATTCTCTATTCAGCTATGCGTAAGATCAAAGGGAACGCATCCTCATCGGCGCGTGCTCGTGTTTGAGCATTGCTCATTGAGCATTGAGCATTCAACCTTACACCTTCAACGCCTCCACCTCATCCTCTTCCAAAGTCCGATACTTGCCCTCAGGCACATCCCCGAGCTTGATGGGTCCAAACGCCACGCGCTTGAGGTCGATCACGTGGTGATGCAACGCGTGGAGCAACCGGCGGATCTCGCGCTTTTTGCCTTCATGCAGCGTCAGTCGATAACCCGTCTGCGTGCTTTCGACTTCGGCACAGGCAAACACAATACCCGGTTCAACCTCAATACCCCCCAGCAAATCCTGAATGTCTTCTTCGCTGAGCGGTTGCTTGGTGCGCACGGCATACACGCGCGGTACGGCGTGGCTGGGGTGCGTGAGGCGGAGTGTGAGGTCGCCATCGCTGGTGAAGAACAACAATCCGCGGCTGTCTAAATCGAGACGGCCGACGTAGTGCAGGCTTTGGTATTCGCGGGGCAGCAGGTCGTACACCGTGGGGCGGCCGTGCGTGTCGCCGCGTGAGCAGACATAGCCCGGGGGTTTGTTGAAGAGGATGTACTGGTGGTTGGCTTTGGGTTTGACGGGTTTATCGTCATACCGTACGTCGTCAGCCTCGGTGACGGGCATGCCCAGCACGGCGCGTTCGCCATTGACGCTGATGCGCCCGAACTGAATCAGGTCTTCGACCGACCGACGGCTGCCGAGTCCGCAAAGCGCGAGGTAGCGGTTGATCCGCATGGGGAATTCTTGGCGGGGGCTTGTAATGGTCATAAGGTCCTCACCCCTCCCCTGGGGTCATTTTGTTTGGGGAATTTTCCCTTCCCCTCTCCGGCTGAACTTCGTTGCCAGAGAGGGGAAGGGATGTCGGTTCAGTCGACGGGGCTTGTGTGTCTACAGGTCTTTGGATCGGAGCGGCGGCGCGGGAGGCACAACCGGCTCCCCGTCGGCAGACTCAGGGTTTTCGGCGGCGACGCGCTGAAGGCGTTCGGCGAATTCTTTGGTGAGCGCGTCGGGGCGGAAGAGGAACTCGCGCGCCACGGTGACCGCGGCGTCTACGGTTTCTTGGCCGAAGCGTTCGACCCACCCGGCCACCAGGTCGGCGGAGAGTTTGCCGATGGTGCGGTACTCACGCAGCTCGTGGGCCATGGTGAGGGCGAGGCGCATGCCGAGGCCGCTGCGCAGTCGCTCTTCGTTCTCGGTGCGGTCGATCAGTTCGTCGAGGCGCACGAGCGTCTCGGGCAGATGGTCTGCGTCGAGGTGGGCGACGGTGGGGTCTGTCATGGGGCCTCCGGTAGGGGCAAATGATCATTTGCCCCTACATCAGATAACCCCACCATCGCCGGGGACGATGCGTCGGTGGCCTCTCCCGTCTCGGGCCGCACCTTTTTGGGCGTGAACGCATTGCCCGGAGGCGGGCGGTCGACGATGGTGTAGTCTTCTTTGATGAGCGACTCGGAGCGCAAGTCTTCGGGGTCGGCACCGAGCACGAGGCCGAAGACGGCGTACGGGCTGACGGTCGAGCCGCCTTCACCGGCGCGCAGGCGCAGGTAGAGGTCGCCATCCTTGAGGTACGACTCAATGATTTCGGCGGCGGCATCGAGCGGCTTATCGCGGTGCAGTCCCGCGGGCACAAGGCCAAGGTTCAGGCGCTCGAGCCCGGCTTCAAAGTGCGCGGTGGTCATGGTGGCGGTTTGCTCGAGGCGGTACAGCACGTTGGTGATGCGCGGTGAGCGGGCGAGCGTGACCGGTTCGAGCGTGATGATGCTCATGCCTTCAGGGAGGCATTCGCTCAGGCGCGCGGCCGTTTCGGCGGCATTCGCAATCGCTGCGGTGAACTCCACCACTAAAAGCTCGCGACGCGAGTCAAGGCCGAGCGGCAGCGCGCCGGTGTTTTTCATCAGCGGCTTGGGGTTGAACCCTTGCGACTTGCGCAGCGGTAAGCGTAAGCGACGGAAGGCTTTCTCAAACAGGTCGAGCGTGTTTTGGTGCGCGATAAAACGCGAGAGGCCCGACTTGCGGTAGACGATGTGGTACGCAAAGGAGGCATCCGAGTTGCGGGCGCGGCGGGCCTTTTTCATGTCGGCGATTTCGCCGAGGTCGTAGGCTTTGGCGGCGCTGCTCACGGGGTCGAGGCCGAGTTGCGTGTCGGTGCCGTTGCCGGGGATGCCGCATTTTTGGCAATCGCCCCACTTGCAATCGGGCACGGGCTCGGAGTCCTCTTTGAACATCTTCTTGTATTCGCTCTTGAGGTAGCCCTTGTTCGCGCCGGCGTGGATGAAGTCCCACGGGAAGACTTCGTCGAGTTCGCGCAAGTCGTACAGGCGCGATTGATCCCACCCGGTTTCAGTCCACAACGCGTTCCATCCCTCGAACGAGAATTGTTCGCTGAACGATTCGAACACTTGGCCGCGCTTGTAGGCTTCGTAGATCATCGCAGATTGGGCGCGGTCGCCACGCGAGTAAAAGCTTTCGACCTTGGCCAAGCCGTAGTCGGCCCAGGTGATGCGCACGCCCTTCACATAACGGAAGGCTTCGCGCACGTAGTCGATGTGGCGCTTGACGGTGGCTTCGTCCATGAAGGGCACCCATTGCATGGGCGTGAACGGCTTGGGCACGAGGATGCCGATGTTGGCGTGCACGGTGTTGCGCGGGCTGTGTTTGCGGGCGATGGCGTAGAGGTTGCGGATGAGCCCGCAGAACGCTTCCATGTCGTCGAGGTTCTCGGTGGGGAACCCGATCATGGTGTAGAGCTTGATGTTGTGCAGGCCGCTGGCGAAGACGCCTTCGGCGGCTTCGTACATGTCTTTGTCGCTGATGGTCTTGTTGATCATCTTGCGCACGCGCTCCGACCCGGTTTCGGGGGCGAAGGTCGCGCTTTTGCCGCCCGAGAGTGCGGCGGCCTTGCGGGCGATGTTTTGGCCGTAGCTGTTGGCGCGCAGCGAGGGCAGCGAGACGTCGACACCGTCGAAGCCTTCGTCTTCGATGAAGAGGTCCAACACTTTTTCGACGGGCTTGTAGTCGGCGGTGGAGAGCGAGAGTAAGCCGAGCTCACGTTCGCCGGTGGCGGCCAAACCTTTGCGGGCGATGGCGATGGCGTCGTCACCGGAGATTTCGCGATTGGGGCGGTACCAGTAACCGGCTTGGCAGAAGCGGCAGCCTTGTGTGCAGCCGCGCATGACTTCGACCGAGAAGCGGTCGTGTACGAGTTTGACGTGCGGTACGAGGTTGTTGACGGGGTAATCGGCGGGGTCGAGTTTGTCGACCCAATGGCGCTTCACACCTTTGGCGCGCAGGTAGGGGCCTTGCGAGGCTTCAACGACGGGGGCGACTTCGCCGCGTGCGTTGGTGGTGACGTCGAGTAGTGACGGCACATATACGCCACGCCATTCGGAGGCTTCTTGCAAGATTTCGGCGCGCGTTTTGCCGGCGCGGCGGCCATCGGCGAAGTGTCGCACGAGTTTGGTGGCTAAGCCTTCGCCATCGCCGATGACGAAGAGGTCGAAGAAGTCGGCTACGGGTTCGGGGTTGGCCATGCACGGCCCGCCGCCGATGACGTAGGGCTCAAGGTCGCCGCGGTCTTTGGCAAACGCGGTGACGCCCCCGAGTTCGAGTAGGTAGGGGACGTTGGTGAAGTTGAGTTCGGTTTGCAGCGAGATGCCGATGGCGGTGAACTCGCTGATGGAGCGGTACGACTCGAGGGTGTACAGCGGGATGCCGGCGGCGCGGAGGGCGTCGCCCATGTCGGGCATGGGGGCGAAGGCGCGCTCGGCGGCGAGGTCAGCTTCGCGGTTGAATAAGTGGTAGAGGACCTTGGTGCCGTTGTGCGACATGCCGATTTCGTAGGCGTCGGGGAATACGAGGGCGATGGATGCGACGACGGTGGCGGGGTCTTTGACCACCTGGTTGGCTTCGCCGCCGAGGTAGCGCCCGGGGTTTTGAACCTTGGGCAGGATGCGAGGAAGCGTGGCGCGGATATGATCCGGAGATATGGCAGAGGTCATAGGCATTTCGTTGTCCCGCAAGGGGTTAGAACCCTTGGTGTCAGGTGTGTGAACGGCGGGGGTGGAGGGGGAAAGGTAGCCACTATATAAGGGGCGAATTTTGGGATTTGCTGGCCATACGGGCTGATATGGGCCGGTTTAAGACTGGAATTATGAGAAAGAGCGGATTTTGGGGGTTGGGCGAGGCGGGTACCAGGTCGTGGCCGAACAGCCGCCTCGGGTGGAAGGTTGGGCATATGGATTTCTGGGGGGCTTGCCGGGAGAGCGTGGAGTGTTATAATCAATAACGATATCGTAACGAATGTGACGAAAAAGTAATGCGAGGTTGGCGTGAAAAAAATAGACCTTCATATTCATACGGTTCGCACCGTGAGCGATAGGCCATTTGAATTTTCAATGGAAACCTTTAAACGGTACGTCTCAGAAGTTGGATTGAATGCCGTCGCGGTAACGAACCACAACATGTTTGATTGGCCGCAGTTCAGTCTTATCCAAGAGGCCTTGACTTGCAAGGTTTTCCCTGGAATAGAGATAGACCTTAAATCTGGACATTTATTGCTGATTGCCGATGGGGATGATTTAGGAAGCTTTGATGCTAAATGCAAAAGAGTTACTGATGAGATACCGACCGAGAATGACCATATCACGA
>JBIIWL010000162.1:0-4833 GCA_044338885.1 Fibrobacteria bacterium | reverse complement strand
ATACCAGAAAAATACAAGGCTTTATTTATTTAACTTGCCTCACATGTCGATTCTTGAAAAACTGCGCCGCGGACCGACGCTCTCCTTTGAGTTCTTTCCGCCTAAAAACCCCGCCGGCTGGGCGTCCCTGTATACCACGCTGGGCGAGTCCTTGAAACAAAACCCCGATTTTGTGTCGGTGACCTACGGCGCGGGCGGCTCGACCCGATCCAAGACCGTCGATCTGGTCGGCCGCATCCAGGGTGAGCTCGGGATCGAGGCGATGGCCCATTTGACGTGCGTCGGCCATTCGCGCGAAGAACTCCGCGGGATTTTAGAGCAACTGCAAGCCGCCGGAATCCGGCATGTCCTCGCGTTGCGGGGCGATCCGCCCAAAGGCGACACCACTTTTAAGCCTCACCCCGAAGGGTTTGCGCACGCGAGCGATCTGATCGCCTTCATCAAAAAAGAATTCGACTTTACCATTGGGTGCGCCTTCTACCCCGAGAAACACATCGAGGCGGATTCACTCGAAACGGATATGGCGGCGCTGAAGCTCAAGCAGGATCATGGCGCGGACTTTGCCGTCAGCCAACTGTTTTTCGACAACGCCAACTTTTTCCGGTTCCGTGAAAAGGCCGTGGGCATGGGGATCACCATGCCGCTGGTCGCCGGCGTCATGCCGGTGCTCGACCTCAAGCAATTGCCTCGGTTCGAAGAACTTTCTGGCTGCGTCATTCCCCCCGACCTTCCGGCGTTTTTAAACGACGACTCACAGGGTGACGATGTGGCCGCGCGCGGTGTGGCCTATGCCACCCGCCAATGCGACGAATTGCTTAAAGGCGGTGTGGCTGGATTGCATTTGTATTGCTTGAACAAACACACCTTCGTGACGAGCATTACCGAAAACCTACGCGCACTCGGCCACTATCCGATTGCCGTCACGGCTTAAGTCTGCGCGCTAGGGGTCGTCTATGAGCTTCCGCTTTCCGGCCCGCTGGCACGGTCACGAGAGCGGCCCGAACCCGCTCACTGAGGCCCTCACGGCACGCAAAGCGGCGGGTCTGAGCCTCATCGACCTGACCATTTCCAACCCCACCATCGTGGGTCTACCCTACCCTGAAGATTGGCCCGCTTTGCTCGTGGGGGGTGGTGTGGCAGACGCCGGGGGTGCCGCGTCTCCAGGGATTCGCGGCTACGACCCGGACCCTCGGGGTTTGCGGTCCGCCCGCCGCGCCTTGGTGGAGTACTACGCCACGCGCGGCGCCATCAATCTGAACGCAGACGACTTCTTTCTGACTGCCGGTACATCCGAAGGGTACGCTCACCTGTTCAAACTGTTGTGCGAACCGGGTGACACGATTCTGGTGCCGCGCCCGTCTTACCCACTGCTCGACACGTTGGCGGACCTCGCAGGGCTGACGCTCGCGGCTTACCCGCTCGTGCCGACGCTGGCGGCGGCCCCAAACACGGTGACCTCCCCCACCCCGGTGACCGCCTGGGCACCCGACCGCGAGGCGCTGACATCCGCGATCACCCCGCGCACCAAAGCGCTCGTGGTCGTCAACCCCAATAATCCTACGGGAAGCGTATTATCCGCTGACGATGCGGCGTGGCTTTTAAAACTTGCGGAAGACCGCGGTCTCGCGTTGATCGTCGACGAGGTGTTTGCGGATTATCGTCATGACGGCCGCACGACCTCTCTGTTGACACCTTCAGAAACTGGGCCGCTGGTGTTCACGCTGAATGGGTTGTCGAAGTTGGTCGGCCTGCCTCAGCTCAAACTGGCGTGGATCCATGTCGCCGGTGAGGTCGCAGATAAAGCGGTAGCGACTGAGGCCTTGGAGTACATGTGCGATGCGGCTCTAAGTGTGGGCACAGCCCCGCAATTGGCGTGTGCGGGGCTGTTACGGGGTCGAAGTGCTTTTCAAGGGCCGATCATGGCACGAATTGCGGAGAACCTCGCGACGCTTGGTGCACTGTGCGCCGGTCATGATCGACTCAAACCTCTGTGGCCGCAGGGCGGGTGGTGCTTACCGGTGCGCTGTGTTGGCATTGATGATGACGAAGCGTTTGCGATCCGTTTGGTCGAAGAGACCGGCGTGCTTGTGCAGCCGGGCTATTTCTTCGACTTTGAGGATGACGAGACGATCGTACTCAGCCTGCTCACGCCCCCGGAAGATTTCCGCAATGGCGTGACGCGCATTCTCACCGTTCTGACTTGAGCAGCGGCCCAGGTGCCGCACGCCGGGCCTTATCGCCAGACGGCGCCACGCGGCCGTCGGGGAGATAGGCTTTTTCGGAAGAGCGTAAAGGCACGCGAATATTTTTCTGAGTACCCGTGGAAAGAGCAACGGGGAACCCGGCCAATACTTCGCGGATATCGAGTTTAAGCACAGGAAAGTCCGGCGAACTGAGGTACTGACCGTCAAAACGGTGAGCGATGGGACAGTTCGCACAAAACGGGTTGAGTCGCGATATTTTTAAATCTGAAAGCGCTGTTAACCCATTCGAAAAATTGAGAAAAGTTAGGCCTTTATAACCGTAGGGCACATTATCGCATGTGCTAGTGGGACCCGGGCTTCTGATCCAAATCGACGATTTAGGTAACGTCCCCTTTATCAAGGTATCGACTTTGATTCGCAGATAATAGTTGATTGGAAAAAGCGTCGAACCAAACGTCAGCGTAAAATCGGGAACGAGCCCCGACACAACGGTATCCTGAAAACCGTTCCCGATCAGTGAATCGATTGTTCCAATAAACACCAAAGAATTGGTGGTGATCGAACTGTCCAGTTTGGCTTTAAAATCTGCCGTACGCGAAACGCCATTGAGAGTCCATTGATCCGGATTTGCGGGGTTTGAAAGAGAACCCGACGCACTGTAGACATTGAATACACCCGGTTCGATTTCTTCACCTTTAAGACGAAAGACCGAGCCGGTGCATGCCAGCGTCACATCGATGGTGAGCGTCAGAAAAAGAACGAGTCGTGAGAGCATGGCTGACGCGTCCTTATTTCAGCAGAGGAACCGGAACTTTGCGAGTAGCGCCTTCAACTAAAGGCGCAACGCGACCGTCGGGGAGGTAAGCGTTTCCATTCAGTCTCATGGGTGTGATCTGTTTCCGGGGAACCATGATACTTGTCGCCGGGAAAGTCGGATCAAGGTCGGTGATGTCGGCGCGCAAGCCTGGAAAGTTTGGCGCCATAAGGTATCGCCCATCGAACCAATAGGTTGCGTTATAAAAGCCGCCAAACTGGTAAGGGAGCTTGATGTCGGTGGATGTCGTTAGAGCATTCGAGGTATTCAAAAACGATTTGTTCAAAAATCCCTCCCAGCCACTCCCACACAGGGCGCTATTAAGCATGGCTGTTTTCACCCAAAATGTTTGACCTGGAAGCGACCCGCGCAGCAACGTATCCACTTGAAACCGCGCACGTACCCAAGCATGAATAGCGCCTTGGCCCGTGTAGGCTGATGTGAGAGCAATTTCTGGCGACAGCACCGCGGTAGAATCATAGACCAGTGAATCGATGCGCCCGATAAAAACCAAGGCACTGTCTGTCAGCGCGCTTTCGAGATGAGATTCCAAATCAACTTGGTGATAGGGGCCGTAAATTGTCTGCGCGCTTGCGACACGCTTTGGTGGTGAGGTCTGGGTAAAAGTCCAGGTCGTGGCAACAACCTGAACCGAACCGGGTGAAATGGTGTCTGTTCGATAGGTGACATCGACCAAGGAGCACGCCAAGGATGTACCGGCGGTCAAGAGGAGCGAAGCGGCCCAGGTTTTAAGCATATCAGGAATATAATCCCATCACAATATTCACACCTTTCATTCACAACATTTGGTGGGCGATTACCCAAATAAATTCAATTGATTGAGGGGTGTTTTGACCTTTTTCGGACTTCCTGTCCCATTGGGCTCGCTTTGGGGCGCGGGCCGACGCGGCACGCGCATGTTTCCGGGCTCGCCGCGGTCGAGACCGTTTTTACGGACGTGTAGGTTGAATAGGTCAGAAATCACATCGGCCATCTTACCCGTACCGCGCATGCGGTCACCAAACCCCACATGTTTCAGTTCGCCGCCATGGGTCTCACGCAAGTGATGCTCCACCTTACCCACGCGCTCGGGAAAGTCGCGCTTAAGGCGCGACATGAACACCGGCTCTACCGCGCCAGGCAGACGCAGCAACGTGTAGAACGCAAACGACGCGCCGCACTCCGCCGCCCGTTTTAAAATCTTGGGGATATCAGCGTCGTTCCAACCGGGAATGATCGGGCTGATCGATACGCCCGTGCGTACCCCGGCGGCGGAGAGTTTTTCGAGGGCGCGAAAGCGCGCCTCAGGCGGCGCGGCAAAGGGCTCCATACCGCGCGCATCGGCGGCATTCCAAAACGGGATGGAAATGGCCGCCGTCGCCCCGGGGCCAACCCCGGGTTTGGCAAGTTGCTCGAGGAGATCAAGGTCGCGCAACACCAGCACGGACTTGGTGATCAGACCCACAGGCGTGTCATGCCGCAAACATACCTCGAGGCAACGGCGGGTGATTTTAAGCGCGCTCTCTGCAGGCTGGTAGCAATCGGTCACACCCGAGAACACAATCGAATCGCCCAACCAAGTGCGCTTACTGAGTTCTTTTTCAAGCAGCTCGGGCGCATTCACCTTAGCCACAATTTGCGTGTCGAAATCGGTACCCGCATTCCACCCGAGGTATTCGTGATACGGACGCGCATAGCAATACGAGCAGGCATGCGCGCACCCGCGATACGGGTTCACCGAAAACCGAAACGGAATGTCAGGGCTTTCGTTTTTAGAGAGGATGCTTTTTGATGTTTCTTTATAAACCCTCAGCG
>JBIIWL010000208.1:0-3962 GCA_044338885.1 Fibrobacteria bacterium | reverse complement strand
GTGGTTTGGCCTACGACGCCGTCCTATGAACCAGAGCGCGAAGAGGTTTGGAATTTGGTGATGTCGATGCATAAATCGAATAGCAATAAAGGTCTTCGCCGATTGTTGCATGATATCGGTCATCCTGAAAGCGGGGATGTATTACGGCTCGCGCTCGCTCCCACTGACTTTGGCGGCGGTCAAATTCATGAATTGGCAAAAACGTCGAGGACTGGGAGCGGAGTCGTATTGTTCGGGTCTGCCCTTTGTGTCGATACGCGGGGATGCCAAGTGATAAGCTATGGCCAAGGTGGCCAACGCGGTGCAGCGGCCGTTGAAGAGTAGGGAAAACAACCCCCCGAAATTCGCTGTTTTAGGTCACATCTGGGGGCCGCAAACCCCCAGTATCAAAGATGAAACATAAGCGCAATACGGGATACGTCCCTTTAGCCCCGAGTTTTAAGACCAACTGATCGGTGCCCACCACGGCGTCAGAGGCACGAGAGTTACAACCACCAGAGTTCATTCATTCAAGGAGTTCACATGAAGCATGTCAAGTTCACGGGTCTTTTCGGCATGGCGGCTGCGGCCTTTATCGCCGTTCCGGCCCTCATCGGTTGCACAGAAACCGAAGAGACGGTCGTCGAAGTTCCTACGCCGGTTTCCAAGTTCGAGCGTTGCGTGGTGCCGGGCACCAAGACCATCATGCTGAACATCACCGATGATTGCGAACTCGGTGCCGATTCAACCTACAATCTCCAGGGCCTCACCTTTGTGAAATTCGGTACCACGCTGACCATCGGCGCCGGCGCCACCATCAAGGGCAAGACCGATGGCAGCCTCGCGGCTCTTATCGTTGAAAAGGGCGGCTACATCAACGCCATTGGTACCGCATCCAAGCCGATCGTTTTCACCGCTGGTACGTCAGCTCCGGTGCGTAGCGACTTCGGTGGTATCGTGATTCTCGGCCGTGCCCCTCTGAACGTGCCCAATAGCTCGACCGATATCGAAGGCCTCGTGGGCGTTCCGTACGGTGGTGCTGAAGTCGCCGACAGCAGTGGCGTACTCAAGTACGTCCGCATCGAGTTCGCCGGCCGCCTCCTCGGTACCGACAACGAGCTCAACGGCCTCACCATGGGTGGCGTCGGCAGCAAGACTCAGGTTTCGTACGTTCACATGCGTGAAGGTTTGGACGATTGCTTCGAATGGTTCGGTGGCACGGTCTCAGCCTCCCACCTCGTGGCCACCGGTTGCGATGACGACATGTTCGACTACGATTTGGGCTGGTCGGGTACCCTGCAGTTCGGTCTTGGTGCACACGTCGGTGTGACCAATACAGATGCCAACGGTATCGAAGGTGATGGCCGTAACGGTGCCGAAGAAAGCACTCCGCGCACGTCTCCGAACATTGCCAACCTCACGCTCATCGGCACCAACGTGGGTGGCGGTAACAGCATGAACGGCATGCGCCTTCGTCGCGGTGTTGCGGGTCACATCTACAACTCGTTCGTGACCGGCTTTGGTAAGGGCACCGTCTCGGGCTCCGCCATCCGCGTTGACGGTAACACCAGCATCCGCTTGGTGAACGCCGACTCGCTCAAGGGTTACTCGATCGTTGCTTACAACAATGGCAGCCGCATTAACGTGGCCGCAGCTGCTGGCTTGGCCGACTCGGTCAACACCCGCAATGCCGCGATCACCAAGATCGGTACCTGGTTCCAGAACGATACCACCGGTCTGAGCATCACGTTGGCCAGCCCCAAGCCGGCTTCGACCATCACCGGCACGACCTTGCCCACCGGCAAAGGCTTCCAGGCTGTGAACTACGTCGGTGCCTTCGATCCTGCAGCGGCGACGCTCTGGACCGCCGGCGGCTGGATGCGCGGCTACTAAGCCACAGGTCTTCGTCAAACAAAAGGCCGTTGGGGGAACCCAGCGGCCTTTTGTGTTTGTTCCGGATTGTGAATGTGGGTCTGAAGTTTCGACTCACTCAACACATGAAAAGTCGCTTTCGACGATGCCCCGGCCGTCACAATGACCACCCGACAGACTACAACCACCCCCCCCAATAATCAGCCCTTCCAAATCTCTGTCATCAGCTTTTCCATCATCACCGGATCGTCGGCGCCACACATCTCACGTGCGCTGTGCATCGAGAGCATCGCACTGCCGACGTCGAGGGCTGGGACTCCCAGATCAGCACTCAAGCCTGGGCCCACGGTTGAGCCGCAGGCTAGGTCGGAGCGGTTGATGAAGTTCTGAACCGGGATGTTTGCACGCCGCGCCCATGCGTGGAAGCGCGCGGCCGAGCCTGCGTCGGTGGCATAGCGTTGGTTGGCATTGGCCTTAAGAACCGGCCCGCGATTGGGGAGTGGGAAGTGCTCGCCGTCGTGGCGCTCCGGGTAGTTGGGATGCAAGGCGTGGGCCATGTCGGCGGAGACGAGGAATGACTGCGGTAAAAGGCGCAGCCACGCTTCGCGGTCGAGGCCCAAGGAGAGCGCCGTGCGCTCAAGCACCGAGGCGAGAAAGTTCGACTTTGCCCCCTGGCTGGATACCGAGCCGATCTCTTCGTGGTCGAACAACACCATCACCTGGACGCAGTCAGCGGACACCGGGCTTTTGATAAAGGCGGATAAGGCCGCATGGCACATGGCGAGGTTATCGAGTCGACCGGAATACACAAAGGCTTCATCGAGGCCGCCGTAGGCTGCGGCTTGAACATCGTATAAACACAGTTCAAACGTCAGATCGTTAAACGGTGCGCCCGTTGCGTGCTCGAGGAGTGCTTCCAACGAGGAGTTGCCGCCCTGTGAGAGGAGCGGAACGAGGTGGCGCTGCGCGTTTAAAATCAGACCCGATTCGTTGACCGTGCGATCGAGGTGAATGGCCAGCTGTGGAATGCGAACCGGGTGCGATTCGAATCGGACGAGCGAGGGTTCTTTTTTGCCGGGGGTAAAAACACGCCCGGCGATTCCGAGGTCGCGGTCAAGCCAGGAGTTGTTTAGGACCCCGCCATACACTTCGACGCCCCACTGCCGATAGTCTTGCATCGATTTCATGGGCTTGGGTTTGAGACGGAGGCCCGGACTGTCGGTGTGCGCCGCGACGATGTGGAACGGGAGCGGTCGGCGCACGGAGAATGATTCGGGTATGCGGATCGCCGCAATGGTGCCACCGCCGCGGACTACGAATGCGGTTTGCCCGGGCCGTAGACTCCACGGGTCTGATTCTTGAAGTGGGGCAGCTCCTGCGGCGGTGAGGAGTCGGGCCGCTTCAGCCGTGGCATGCCACGGCGTGGGAGACGCATTGAGAAAGGAAAGGAGCGAGTCGGCGGATGGGTTACGCATGCCAGAAAAGATAGACGGTGGACGGTAGACGGCAGACGGTTGAAAAGAACATCTGCCTCAGAAATCAGCAGATAAACAGGGAAAAATAAGCCTGATGCCCTAGGTTCCTTGCAGTTTTTGCCACCGTCTACCTGCTACCGACTACCGTCCCTAAGGCGCAAACTAGTTCCTAAGCCGCCAGTCGACACCGAAGCGGAAGTTGATGCCGGGCGGGTGCACGCCGGCCTCGGTCGCGTAGCGGTCATGGTAGAGGTTCATGGCGCGGAAGTAGAGCGAGAACGACTTGATGTCCATCTGCGTGGTAAAATCGAGCTCAAGGTATTCATCGAGCGGCATCACACGCGATGTGCCATTGCCATCGGAGGCGAATACATACCGTGAGGAAAACCACTCCCAATCCCAACGGGTTTGCAGCCCAAGTTTGCCATCGAGCACGACACGCTTCCAGAGGAGCTGGCCTTTGAGCACGTTCAGTGGGATCCCTAAGTTTTGCGCGTCAAAGCCCAGACGCGGATCACGCACGGTGTTCTTAAGCAGATAGGTGTTGCGTAGAGTGAGTTTCCAATTGCCGGCTGCGAGATAGCCGGTCAGGTAGAGTAGTTCTCGCGTTTCTTCGGCGTAATTCACATGAGCCAA
>JBIIWL010000161.1:0-4847 GCA_044338885.1 Fibrobacteria bacterium | reverse complement strand
CCAATCGTTACTCCATTTCAGGCGCACAAATAGGCCGACCCGTGTAGTTTGTAACAGGCAGAGGAGTCCTGCATCACGCACACTACCCAAAGGATCTTCCTATGAACTTCAGCACGTTTTTAACGACCGCACGCCCCCATGCACTCCCCCGCCTTCTGGTGGCTGCGGCCCTCACGCTCGCGTTTGCCGCAACCTTCGCCTCTGCCAAAGAAAAGGACGGGAAACATTTAGACCGCATGGTCACGAAAATGGAGAAGGAACTCAAGCTCTCCCAAGATCAAACCACAAAAATCCGTGCGATCTTGGCGAAAGATTCCGAATCAATGCCGCACCGCGGCGCATGGAAAAAAGGCAAGGCCTGCGCGGGTTGTGATCAATGTGGCGAGGCCAAAGGCCTGCACGGTGGACACGGCTTTGCACCCGGCATGGGGGGGAGCGAATTCGCGACCCAGCTGCGCGCCGGCACCGTAGATACCGCCGCGATGAATCGAGCCTTCGCCGAACGTTCAGATTCGATGCAGGCGAAAATGCGCGCTGGCCACGCCCGCCGCGTGGCAACGTTTGCCGAAATTCATGCAGTGCTGACACCCGAGCAACGCACTACGGCCGCCGCCAAACTTGATCAGTACGCGGCGGAACGCGAGAAGAAGTGTGAGAAGAAATGTGGAAAGGACTGTAAGAAGTAACGAGTCAACCTCGGGGGAGGGAGGATCGGAACTGGGGTGAAGACCCCATCCGATCGGTCCGGCGGGCCATGGCCCGCCGGATACCCTCCGCCTTTTCAATACTGAACACAGGATTAACCTCTCACCGCGAGCCTGTTTTTATAAATCCCTACTTTGCAAATCGCCCCACCCACTCACCCCGGTCTTTACCTGATCGCGGAGTGCGGGGTGAGTGCCAACCTCCAGAAAGTTCTTGTGAAGTTTCTCCGCACCCTTTCCCATTCTGAGCCGTCCTCCCGACGGCAAGAAATCGATCCTAGCTCCCCCGCTGCTGCGCGACCAAGGCTGAGGTTTATACCGGCACTGGCGCTGGCACTCAGCGTCGGGCTGGTGACCTCGACTCACGCGGCTAAAGATTCCATGGCAGTGGACGGCCCGCTGCTCACGGCAGAGGATGCCGTGCGCATTGGCCTGGCCAACAACTTCTCCCTCTCATTAGTCCGAGATCAAACGGCCCAGGCGGTTCTCAATCGCCAAGGCGGCGTTGCACCGTTTCTGCCCACCGCGACGGCCAACGCCAATCACGGTGGAGAACTCGGCACCGATACACCGGCTCTAACCACTGTGGGCGTTTCAGCGAATCTCCAATTGTTCAACGGCTTTCAATCCACCTTCGCCTATAAAAGACTGAAAACGCAAGAGTCGGCCGCAACGTTACGCGAAGAGGCGGCCGTTGAGGCGATGGTGGAATCGATCTTATCGGCTTACTATGAAATGGCACGCCAGAAACTTCAGCGCGCCGCCCTGCGTGAAGCGCTGTCCGTCTCGCAAGAGCGCGCCAACTTGGCCCGGGCCCGCCAAGAGGTCGGCGCGGGGTCGCGTCTAGAGTTTTTACAGGCGCAAGCCGATTTGAACGCGGACTCGTCCGCATTAATGTCGCAAGAGAATACGGCCCGCGAGGCGCGCTTCCGCCTCAACGGCTTACTTGCGCGCGACCCCGCGATCGAGTTTGATGTGCCCGACACGATTCCTGTCGCCTCGGGCCTAACGCTCGACGCGTGGCGGAGCGACTTATCGAGTCGGAACGTCACCATCCGCGAGGCGCGCGCCCAAGTGAAAGCCTCGGAGTATTCTGTAAAAGAATCGCGCGGTGCGTACCTGCCGACAGTCACCGGAGGCTTGGGCTACAACACCGCACCGGAGGCTCTCAATTCAACCCCCTCCACGGGGTCGGACGCCGTCACGTATAGCCTCAACCTATCTGTACCGCTGTTTACTGGAGGCCGTACGCGCCAAAGCGTAGGCACATCGCGCATAACCCTGCGTCAACAAGAGACGAGCCTGAAACAGGTTGAACAGAACATCCGCACTGAGTTCGCGCAGGCAGAGGGCCGCTACGCCTCGGGCTTGCGCCAGATCGCCCTCGAGGAGCGCAACATCGAAGTCTCGCGTTTGCAAGCCGAAGCGGCGCGCGAGCGCTTTCGCATCGGTTCTTCGTCTTCACTTGAGTTTCGGGATGCCCAACAACGCCTTGTCGATGCGCGTGTGCGCTTGGCCACCGTGCGCCAAAGCGTGAAACTGTCCGAGCTCGCCCTCAAACGCCTCGCAGGAGTTTTGACGACCCCTGTGACACCGGAGAATTGACCTCATGCGTAAGAAAACTGGTTGGATTGTCGTGGGAGTGACCGCATTGGCCCTCGGTGGGTTTGGGTGGTGGTGGAGCTCGCGCGACCCCGCGCCCGCTTGGCGGACCGCCCCGCTCACGCGCGGCCCGGTAGAGGTGACCGTCACAGCCACGGGTGCCTTGCAGGCGATCACGACCGTGCAGGTCGGTACGCAGGTCTCGGGCCCGATCGCCGCACTGTATGTCGACTTTAATGATCGTGTCACGAAAGGCCAAGTCATTGCGCGACTGGATACGACCTTGCTCAACGCCGCGTTGCGCGACGCATTGTCCGGCTTAGAACGCGTTGCCGCGCTCTCAAACCAAGCCCAGGCGGAGCGCGACCGGTCGCGTACCTTGTTCGCGCGTGAGTTGGTCTCGAAGGCCGAATTGGAACAGGCCGAAGCCTCTGCCCGCGTGGCGACGGCCAATTTGAGTTCGGCGCGCGCACAGGTCGAGCGGGCACGCATCAACCTCCGGTACGCGATCATCGAATCGCCCATTGATGGCATCGTGCTTTCGCGCGCGGTCGAATTGGGACAGACGGTGGCGGCAAGTTTTAACACTCCCACTCTGTTCACCATTGCAGGTGATATGAGTGAAATGCGCGTGCAGGCCGCCGTCGACGAAGCCGACATCGGGCGCTTGCGCACGGGGCAGAACGCCACCTTCACGGTAGATGCCTACCCCGACACGGCCTTCGTCGGCGTCGTGGAACAAGTCCGACTCCAACCGGTGGTCACGCAAAACGTGGTGACCTATGATGTGATTTTAAGGGCCTCGAACCCGGGCTTACGACTGATGCCGGGCATGACCGCCAACCTCACCATTGTGACCGACCGCCGTGACGACGTGCTGCGCGCCCCGGCCGCCGCACTGCGGTTTAAGCCGCCTGTTGAGGAAGACGAGTCCGGCGCGATCAGGGACTCCGGAACCCGTCCGCAGCGGGCCTCGGCCGGCGCAAAGTCTGAGCGCCCCAACCAGGCGACTGGGGGCCGGGTGTTCATTCTTGAAAACGGCGTGCCAAAGGCGGTGACGGTCACAACCGGGCTCAGCGATGGGACGCGGACCGAAATCGAAGGCGCCCTCAACGAGGGTGCGGAAGTCATCATCGGTGTGGTGTCGGCCGAAAGCGAGACCACGAGCGGCGCCCCGTTTGGTATGACGCAAACCCGTGGCGCAGGGCGCCGCTGAGTATGACGGCATCCACCGCACTCCTTTCGGTCAAAGGTCTGGTCAAGACCTACACGCTCGGTGAAACCGAAGTGCGCGCACTGCGTGGCGTCGATCTTGAAGTCGCTCACGGCGAATTTTTAGCGGTGGGTGGGCCCAGCGGTTCGGGCAAGTCCACGCTCATGAATATTCTCGGCTGCCTCGATGTACCCACCGCGGGCGCGTACAGCCTCGACGGAGAGCCGGTGCAAACCTTGGGGCCCGACGAACTCTCGAGCGTGCGAAACCGTAAACTTGGCTTCGTGTTTCAATCCTTTAACTTACTCGCCCGAACCACCGCACTGGAAAACGTGGAACTCCCGCTCTTGTACCGTGGCGAGGTGACACCCGTGCAAGCGAAGGCCAAGGCGATGGAATCATTGGCGAAGGTCGGCCTGGCCGAGCGCGCACACCACACCCCCAATCAACTATCCGGAGGGCAACAACAGCGCGTAGCCATCGCCCGCTCCATGGTCAATGACCCCGTCCTTATTTTGGCGGACGAACCCACTGGCAACCTCGACACCCGCACAAGTCTCGAAATCATGCAAGTGTTTCAAGACCTCAACGACCGCGGGATCACCATTTTACTCGTGACTCACGAGCCCGATGTGGCAGCGTTCGCCAAGCGTCAAGTCGTGGTGCGCGACGGCTTGATTGTACGCGACGAACCCACAGCGAAGGTGACCTCGGCGCGCGAAGCGCTCAAGGCTTTGGCGGAACACGTGGAACCGGGAGCTTAACATGCGCCTGACAGATTTATTCCGCATCGCGTTACGCTCGTTAGCTCGCAATAAAATGCGCTCGTTTTTAACCATGCTCGGCGTGATTATCGGCGTGGCAGCAGTGATCGCCATGCTCGCGGTCGGCCAAGGCGCGGGCGATACCATGAAAAGCTCGATCGCCGGTCTGGGTTCCAATGTGATCAATGTGTTTCCCGGTTCGCGGAGCCAAGGCCCCGCTCGCCTTGAGGCCGGTGCCGCGAGCCGATTCCGCGAAGAGGATGTGGCGGCCGTGCGCAAAGAGTCGGAGGCCATCCTGTACATCACGCCTGTGGCTCGCACTCAGGCGCAGTTAAAGGCCGGGGGACAAAATTGGCGGACCTCCATACTGGGTGCTTACCCCGAGTATCTCGACATTCGCCAATGGCCCCTTGAGAATGGCGTGAACTACACACCGACCGACGAGCGCAGCGGGGCCAAGGTGTGCATCATCGGTCGTACAGTTGCGGATAATCTTTTCGGCGAGGGCGTAGACCCCACGGGACTGAGCATTCGGATCAACAACCTTCCGTTTCGCGTGTTGGG
>JBIIWL010000160.1:0-4857 GCA_044338885.1 Fibrobacteria bacterium | reverse complement strand
TCATGCTGGCGGCTTTGGCTCAATCGATTCTGCACATCTATAGTTTCGTCTCCTTTGGGTTTCGTGAATTCGTCGCGGCGCATCTCACCCAACTTGGGAATACCGAATTGACCTATGCGATTATGCCGCCTGGGTTTTCCAACGGTGCCGGCGCGATTTTCTCAGTCGTGCAAGCCTTAGGCCTCATCTCAACCTTGGTGACGATGCGGCACGCCAAATCAGGGAAGTCGATCCTATTCTGCGGTGTGGCCGCGACCTTGATTTTAGTTTCGGCCAGCGTGTCGGGTCGAACTGGTATGCTGATATCCCTCCTCATGATGGGGTTGTTCGCACTGCGGAGCGGTACGGGCTTGCGCATTGCAGTGCTCTCCGCGCTGGGAACCGTCATCGCCTTGTTCGTCTTCTTCGTCAACGAGATCAAATTTCTGGTCGGTTTACTCGGCGATGATTTGGACTGGCAGCTCAATAGCATTTTAAAGCGGTCCTTCGAAATCTTCAAACTCAAAGGCAAGACCAATTCACTTCAAGAATTGGTCGGCATGTATATCCCTCCGTTGAACCACGAGACGTTTTTTGGCACCGGTGTCGTGCGCGCCGTCTTTGGCGCGCGCCACGATTCAGGCTACGTGCAGGCTTACAATGCATTGGGTCTACCCATGGCGGCCCTGTTTTATGGCGCCATTTTTCTATTCGTGGTGCGGATGCGTGCGTCTTTGCCTCTGCGGGTCGGCCGTGAAGTTTGGCTGTTTTTCTGGTTGATTGTGTTGATGTTTTTGTTGGACGTTAAAGAACCGTTCATCACCCATTCAATCACTTTTTATACCGTCGCCGCCCTGTTGGCGTATGCCTCACCACAACACAACCAGCGCATGACAGTGGATCGGGGCGCATGAGGGTCGTCTATTTCGCCAATGGGTCGATCCCTTCGCGCACGGCCAATAGTGTGCACATCATGAAGATGTGCGAGGCGCTCGCTCTCGAGGGCCACCAAGTCGACCTGCATGTTCCCGATCAAGGTCACCCCGACCTGCGAAACACCGACGCCTTTGAGTGGTATGGTGTGCGTCCCGTGTTTCGTGTGCGTAAAGCCTGGTGGATGCCCCAACACCCGCAGGGCTTTCTTGACCTCGTGTGGGTGATCCTGACCGCCATTCGTTTGCGTATGAATCGCCCCGAGGTCTGCCTGACTCGGAACCCGTGGGCCGGTTTGATCTTTCCGGTTTTTGGAATCCGTACCATCCTCGAATTACACGCCCCTGTGGCGACGCAAGGGCGGCTCGGAACCTTATACCGTCGCTTCCAGGCCGTTCGCCATCCCCGGCTCGTGAAAATGGTCCTGATTTCCAAGGCCCTCCACCGGCTCTATGCCGATCAGGGGTTTCCCGTCGACAAGATTCAGGTCTTGCCTGATGCGGTCGACATTGAAAATTACCCAGAGCCCGCGTACTCGACCCGGACGAGCCAACTGGCCATTGGGTATATCGGGAGCTTGCATACCGGCAAGGGTATGGAAATCCTCACCCGGTTGGCGGCCCTTGATCACGGCAATACGTACCACGTGTTTGGCGGGTCCCCTGAAGACGTCACCCGATGGCGCACCGCTCCCCAAACCCCCGGCAATGTGACCTTCCATGGTCATGTCTCCCATGCCGAAGTGCCCGCAGTATTAACCACCTTCGATGTGGCCCTGATGCCCTACCAAAGGCGTGTCTCCGTGAGCGGTAATTACGGCGATGTCGCGGCCTGGATGTCGCCCCTTAAAATGTTCGAATCCATGGCCTCGGGGCGCGCCATCCTTTCGTCCGATCTCCCCGTGCTGCGGGAGGTTTTAGACCCCGGTCGTACGGCCTTGCTGGCCGACCCTGACGATGCCCAAGCGTGGCGCGCCTGTATCGGTCAGCTGTCCGATCCCGCCCTGCGCGAGAGGCTGGGGCGGGCCGCCCGCGAAGAAGTCCTCCGACTCTACTCGTGGCAGCGGAGGGCAAAACTTATTTTGGCACCCGTCCTCTCAAAATCCCCCTGAACCAACCCTCTCAAGAGCGCTCCACCACATAACAATCGAGAATCAGAGACGCTCCCCGTTCGGAGCGTTCGGAGGCGGTGATCACCATGGGAACAGTGGACTCATTTTGGGACGAGCGGTGGCGCGGTGGACAGGCCGTTCATCCCAAGCACCGCAACGCCCTCTCTCTCTTAGACCCCCAAGATCGTGGGCGGCGGATCGGTGATTTCGGCTGCGGCCCGGGTGTGTTCTTAGGCCTTTTGAAGGATGCGGGTTTTCCTGCTGAAACCCTGTTGGGGATTGACGTTAGTGCAGAGGCGTGCGCCGCAGTGCGCGCGGCGGGTATGAATGCCTTCCATGGGGCCTTCTCCGACTGCCCCGATCGCGTCGACCTAGTCGTTTTAATCGATGTCTTGGAACACATATTCGACCCCGACCAGTTTTTCCAATGGTTACGCGGTGCCGCTGCAGAAGCCGTGGTCGCGGTGCCCAACTTCAGTTCTTGGAAACAGCGTCTCGAAATGCTCGCAGGCCGCGTCCCTTTCCAAAACAAAGTCAACCGGGGCGGGCATGTATTCTTCACAAACGACGCCGTGCTGCGCCACTATTTCGCTCGCTACGGTTTTGTCGTGGTTCGTGAGTCTCACCTGTACGTCGGCGCGGGGCGCGGGTTTATCGGGCGTCTCGCCGCACGCGTGCAATCGATCAGACCCTCGCTCTTTGCGACTGGTTTGGCCTATCGGGTGAAGCGGGCATGAAACCTCGGCTCTGTATTTTTTTTCCATCCATCGAATCGGGAGGGCTCGAACGAGCGATGATGCGCATTGCCGCAGCGCTTGTTGATCAAGGGTTTGAGGTGGAGGTCGTTTACATCCGTTCCAACCGTGAGGGCGAGCAACTGTGGGACCCTCGTGTGCGGTTGACTCGGATTCGGCCGGTGTGGGGTGGGGGAGAGGGGGGCCGCGGTGGCACCGCCTTGGCGATCCTACCCGGTCTCATCGCCTTGTGGACGCGCCGTCGTCCCGATTGCGTTCTGTCGGTGCAGTCCTCGGTGTTTTGCATCCCGCTCGCCGCACTCTTTGGCATTCCTGTGATCCATCGTGAAAGCTCGAACAGTCTGGAAGCAATGGGTCGACACAGCGGTGTCTGGAAACGCAGGATGGTATTGGGGGCGAAAGCTGTGGTCTATCGGGTGTGCGCCTGCGTGGTCGCCAATTCGGTCGGGGCGGCCGCCTCGGCGCAAACGGTCACCGGGTTACCGGCCTCTCGGGTGCGGGTTGTGCCAAACCCCGTGGATGTCGACGCGCTCCGGCGCGCGGCAGAAGGCCCTGTCGACGACGCGGTCGCCGCCCAGTGGCTCGCCGATCCGAGCTTGCCGGTGATCGTATGGGTGGGGCGACTCTCGTGGGAAAAAGATGCCGCCACCATGCTCAAGGCCTTCGCGAACATTGTGTCTCTCCCTGTGGCTCCCCCCGTCCGCCTCGTCTTTGCTGGTCACGGGCGCGACCGCGCCGAACTGGAACGTTTAGCCACCTCGCTCGGCGTATGGGAGCGCGTGCGGTTTTGTGGGCATGCCCGCAACCCTGCGGCCCTCATGGCGCGGGCTGACGTTTACGCCCTCACGTCTTTATACGAAGGCTTGCCGAACGCCTTGCTTGAGGCGGCCGCGCTGGGCGTGCCGGCCGTTTCCACCGACTGCCCCACGGGCCCGCGCGAAATTCTCGCCGGCGGTGAGGGTGGTCTGCTTGTCCCTGTTGGTGACGACGCGGCCTTGGCGCAGGCGCTCTTGCAGATGCTCACGAATCCTGCTGCGGCTCAGGCCCGGGCCCAACGTGCGTTACAGGGCATGCACCGCTACCACCCCGCCACGGTCAGTGCGGCATACGCCCGTATTATATTGAACGCCATGCACGAAAGTGAGCCATCATGAACCTCGGTGCGGCGTGGCGCCGTACGGCGATTCGAGGGCTTGCGACGCTTCGTCCCGCGCGGGTTCCCGCCGCGCTGACCTACCACGCCATCGTCGATCAAGGGCCCACCTTTCGTGTGGGTCGACACGATTTCATCGCGCAACTTGAGGCCATCCAGCACGCGCCTCTCATTCCGCTGGCGGCGGCGGTGCAAACACCGCTCCAGGATGAGACCCTCGCCGTGAC
The DNA here is from genome assembly GCA_044338885.1 of Fibrobacteria bacterium. GTDB lineage: Bacteria > Fibrobacterota > Fibrobacteria > UBA11236 > UBA11236 > UBA11236. The sequence goes on along the minus strand of JBIIWL010000160.1, from coordinate 699 downwards.
CTTCGATGACGGCTACCTCGACAACTACGACTTTGCCATACCGGCCTGCGTGGCGCGCGGTGTGCCCGTCACGCTCTTCGTGGCGTGGGACGCGCTCGGCAGCCCAGCCTTCCGGGGTGGTTTACCCATGATGACGCGCGATCACCTGCGCGAATTGGCGGCGCTACCCGGGGTCACCATCGGCTCTCACACGCTCTCTCACCCCAAACTTTCGCGCCTACCAGTTCATGACCAGCGTCGCGAGCTCCAGCAGTCAAAGCGTGTACTTGAAGAGTGGTTGGGGAGTGCGGTGGACACGTTCTGCTACCCCTTCGGCGATCACGACGAGACCACGGTCTCACTGGTGCGCGAGGCGGGCTATCGCGTCGCCGTCACCACGCGCGTGGGCTCCCTGCGCGGGGCCGACCCCTTGCGCATGCCACGCGTGCCGGTGAATGTATTCTCCAGTCCCATTTTTCATGAGACGATCACGCGCGGGTACCTCGACTACGCCCGCCTCGCAGGCAAATCATGAAAGATATCAGCCTTCTCAGAGCGCACGCGAACCGCCGCTTGGGCGCTCTGCCTGCGATCGGAATTCGTGTGGTCGAGTTGGGGGGCCGCCGGGGCGGCGATCACGCCCGCCTCTTTGAACACAAGTCATGCACCTACCTCGCGGTTGGATTCGAGGGTGATCTTCACGCAGACCTCCGTGTTGCG
>JBIIWL010000016.1:0-15907 GCA_044338885.1 Fibrobacteria bacterium | reverse complement strand
CGCGATGTACTGGGGATCCTCGAGCATGGCCTCGCGCGTACGGGGCCGTTTAATATCGATTCTCACGTCTTCAGCGATGGTGGCGCGCGGGCCATTGCTCATCAGCAGCACACGGTCCGAGAGGAAGATCGCTTCGTCCACGTCATGGGTAATCATGATGACGGTTTTACGAGACGCTTCCCAAATACGATTCAGCTCGTCCTGCATGCCGCCGCGCGTGAGCGCATCGAGCGCGCCGAACGGTTCGTCAAGCAGCAGCACGTCGGGGTCTGCGGCGAAAGCGCGGGCGATGCCCACGCGCTGCTTCATACCACCCGAGATTTCATTGGGTTTTTTATGGGCGTGCGCCGTCAGGTGCACCATCTCCACGAGTCGGCTCGCCTCTTCTTTGCGCCAGGTACGCGGCTTGTCGGGGAACGCGCTATCCAGCGCGAGCATGATGTTGTCGATCACCGTAAGCCACGGCAAGAGCGAATGGGATTGAAAGACGACCGCACGGTCAAGGCCCGGGCCGTCGACCTCGCGACCGCCCACAAGCACGGTGCCGTGCGTTGGTTTAGCGAGGCCAGCCACGATGTTGAGCAAGGTCGACTTGCCACAACCCGAGTGCCCGATCAGGCTGACGAACTCACCGCGTGCGATTTGCAGGTTCACATTATCGAGCGCGTGGTAGCGCGCGGAACCTGATCCGAAGATTTGGTGGATGCCCTCAAGGTGGACGAACTTGGCGTCGAGTCGTGAGGGGGTGGTGGGCTGGGTCATGGGGTGTTCCTCGTGTAGTTCTGTATCAGGTTAGTCGAACTTGGTGCCGAACAAGCGGGCCAGACCGGCTACGATACGGTCAAGCATGAGGCCCACAAGGCCGACGTAAATCACCGACACCACAATGTCGCTCATGCGGGAACTGTTCCATGAATCCCAGATGAAGAAGCCGATACCGACACCGCCGATGAGCATCTCAGCGGCTACGATCGCCAGCCAAGCCATGCCGATCGAAATGCGCAATCCCGTAAAGATGTAGGGTGCCGAGGCGGGTAAGAGAATCTTGAAGAAGTACCGGAGGCCGCGCACGCGATACACGAGCGCCACGTTCTGATAATCTGTGGGAATTCGCATCACACCCACGGAGGTATTGATCAGGATTGGCCACACGGCGGTGATGAAAATGACGAAGATGGCTGACGGGTTGGCCTGATTAAACGTGGCCAAGGAGAGCGGCAACCAGGCGAGGGGCGGGATGGTACGGAGCACTTGGAAAATCGGATCGAGCGCTTTGTAGGCCAACACTGATTTACCGATGACGATGCCAAACAGAATGCCGAACAGCGCCGCCAGGGCATAACCTTGCGCCACGCGCTGTATAGACGCCCACAGCTGCCAGCCCAGGCCTTTATCGTTTGTGCCGTTGTCGAAGAAGGGGTGAGCGATATATTGCCACGATTCCGTCACCGTCTGAATGGGCCCGGGTAAAGTGACCATAGGACGCATGGAATAGCCTTCCCACGCAAAGCAGATCACAATGATCGCAATGATGGGCATCAGAATCGTTTGAGCCACACTGCGGAACTTTGCCAATCGCTCGGTATCGGCTTGATCGGGCAATGACGGCGGCGTTCCGTGGGGCGTGCCGCCGCGGGCGGGGTCCTCGCCGGCGGCGGCGGGCCGCACGTCAGGTGCGGCGGCCGTGGTGGAATTAATGTCGAGGATCATAATCGTCTCTCCGTGATCTAAAACATTGGTGGGCGCGGCGCGCGTTCTTCTCCCCCCCTGCGCCTGAGGGCGCGGGGGGAGAAGAGGACCTTACTTCTTACCGTCCAAGCGCTTGATCTTCAACTTGGCGAGATACCCTTCGGGATCTTCGGGATCAAACACCACGCCGTCGAAGAAGGTTTCTTTACCGCGTGAATCGGTCTTGGGAATCATGGCCGTTTGACCGATTTCTTTGGCCGCTTCGCGCCAAAGGTCCGCACGGTTCACCTGGCCCACAACCTTGTCGTAATCAATACCCTTGGGCAAGAAACCCCACCGGCGCGATTCCGCGAGGAACCAAATGTCGTGGCTCTTAAAGGGGAACGAGGCGTAATCGCGCCAGAACTTCATGAACTCGCCCTTCTTGTCTTTTTTGCCATCACCGTAATCGGTCACACCTTTGAGGCGCGGTAAGATGTCGGCCACGGCACAGTTGATCCATTGCTTTTGTGCCAACATTTTCGCGAGCTCTTCGGTGTTAGCGGGATTGTCAGCCCAGATTTGCGCTTCCATAATGGCTTTGAGGATCGCCTTGGCGGCGTTCGGGTGGGCGTCCACCCAATCTTTGCGCATGGCGAAGGACTTCTCGGGATGATCTTTCCAGATTTCTTGAGTCTGTACGGCGGTGAAGCCGATCTTTTGATTGATGAGTTGCTGATTCCACGGTTCGCCCACGCAGAAGGCGTCCATGTTGCCCACACGCATGTTGGCGACCATTTGCGGCGGCGGAATCACGATGGTGTTCACGTCGAGATCGGGGTCGATGCCGGCCGAGGCCAGCCAATAGCGGATCCAGTAATTGTGCGTACCCGTGGGGAAGGTCATCGCAAACGTCAGCGGGGCCTTACGCTTCTTGGCTTGCATGACATACGGCTTGAGCGGCGATGCATCCGTCGACAAATTAAGATCAGCGTACTTGGCCGCCACCGAGATGGCCTGGTTGTTGAGGTTCAAGCGCGCCAAGATGTACATCGGCACCGGCTTGTTGCCTTTTGTGTTCAAGCCCAATGTCATCGCGTACGGCATCGGCGTGAGAATATGGGCGCCGTCGATACCGCCCCCCTGATTGCCGAGCTCAAGATTGTCGCGGGTGGCGCCCCAAGAGGCTTGCTTCAAAACCTGTACATCGGGGACGCCATGCTTGGCGAAGAAGCCTTTTTCTAAGGCGACGGCGAGCGGCGCAAAGTCCGTCAATGCGATGTAACCAAGCTTGGCCTTGGTCGTCTCAGGCTTTTGCGCCAGGGCCGGAACAGCGACGAAGAGCGCAGCCGCGGTAAGCGTGCACGCACGGATGGTGGCTGAGAGCGAACGGAAAAAACGGGAGTTGGTATTCACGATGGGCCATCCTTTTGAGTTTCAGAGCAAGTCTCTGCGTCCCGAAATAGCCGAGCGCGCGTACGCCACTCGTGGGGGACACAGCCTTTGCTCCAAAAGCCCGGACGGACCGGGGCTACCCACCGCCACGATGATCGTGACCTTGGGCTGCCGTTGGCGAACTTCGCGACCCGCGGGTAGGGGGAGCGGAGAGTCGCCGACTCTCAGTTGGCGTCCACCTTACGGCGAACGTTTACTGTTAACGCAAGTGCTGTGCCAAAGCATCACGGTCTATTCTCAGGCAATTCATAGGCGTGTGATGGCGTTGACGACCCATTTCCGCGCCTTCCGAGTTTCAACACCCGACGAATTTAACGAAAGGGTAAACATTCACACAAAATTGACAGAATCTGTCCTGCCAATTGCGGTCATTTGTCTGGTCTGTTCAGTCTGCGTATTCAACCATCAGTACGATCGACCGACAACTTGGTGAGCCAGTATATATAGTGGCGACGAAAAAAGTCTCGCGCGCATTCGTGAACTACGACTTGGGAAACCGGTCTAAAAATTCTGTGTACGACTCCGCGGTATCACCCGCCAACCCTCCACGACCCGTGCACATGCGGTAAAAATCATCAAGGCAAATATCTGCAAGATTGACCGCTTGCACGTCTTCAGCGGAGATGTGGCCATTGCGCCACATCTGTTCGAGGTAGAAACGTGCATGGTTGGGGTCAGGGTAGTTGGCACCGTTTCCCGAAAACCGCAAGAAGTTCGCCGGGCGTAAAATCCGACCGCCGCCTGCATGCAACTCGCCGCGCAGCACCGCCCGGATAGACCCCGATGGGGTGTTGACGTAGCGCTTCGCGGACACCAAGGCGGCCGCCTCATCAATGTTGTCCGGGTCCGCCAACCAATCTGCACCCGCCTGCATGGCCCGCAAAAGCGCGGCATGTTCGCCGGGGTTTTTGCGGTGCCATGAGGCGCGCACCCCCAACACCTTCTCGTTCATCGGAGGCAATACATCATGACTTGTGGCCACGATGTATCCCAGCTTGGACGTGGCCGCACGCTGGTTCCAGGGCTCGGCCACGCAATAGCCGTTGGTGATTCCTTCGCGCAACTCGTGTACCATTTGCGGTGGTGGCACGTAGCGCAATTCAACGTCTGTACCCACTTCAAGCCCGCCGCTTTGGAGCCAGAGGCGCAACGTGTACTCGTGCGTGCTGCGCGGGTGAACCACGGCGAGTCTCAATGGTTTTTGCGTCGGGTTGGCTTCTAAAAAAGCCTTCAAGGTCACAGCATCGCGCACACCCTGCCGCCACAAAAAATTCGACAACGTCACAGCACTGCCGTGGTGACTCATCGCAAAGGCATACGCAACCGGTTCAGCCCGGCCCGCAAGCCCCAGAGACCACTGCAGCGGCATCGTCAACAACATGTGGGCGGCCTCAAATTCGCCAAGGCTCAAACGCGTCACAACCTGGCCCCACGACTGCACCTTATGCAATTCGACCTCTAAGTTTTCACGCGCGAAAAAACCTTTTTCTTGCGCCGCGACAAGCGGTGCGCAGTCCATGAGGGGGATATACCCGATGCGGAGTGGCGTATTCACGAGCGCAAATGTAACTGGAGCGGCTCCATGGTTTGAGTGAAACGTCGAGAAGCTCAAACACTTGTGTTTCATCACACACGAATGACACCATCACACACTTGTTGACAAATAATGTCTCTCGCCTCCAGCGACCTCACAGAACGCCCGTATTTCAACGTCGCCGTTTTGGTACGGCCTTTGCGATTGTTGAACATACAGGTCGACAAAGCTTCGGTTTTGTCGACCCCCAACTGGTTCCCGGTCCGCCCGGGCCTTTGGCAAAGCCCTGTTGCATACGGGAATACCAATGGCCCAACTTTCGACCGGTTCCCCCCTTGATTCAGGGGGGTTCTCAAGCACCCAAAAAGAATATCTCGAAGGCTTTCTACGCGGCCAGACGGTCGGTCGCGCGGGCTCTGATGCTGGAGGCAGCGCCACAGCGTCTCTCGCCCCTTACTCCGCACGCGAAGGCCTCGGCTATAAGGCCCAGCAGGCCTGGATCGCCGCCGGCAAACGCCTCTCCAAAGAAGAACAGATCAAGTTCGAAAGCAACCCGCTCGAACTGTGGGACTACATGGGCGAGCTCGCGCGCCAAGGCGAACTGCCCAGCGGCCCCGACAACTTTCGCTTTCGCTTTCACGGGTTGTTCAACGTCGCGCCCGCGCAAGAGTCACTCATGTGCCGTCTACGCATCCCCGGCGGCGCGCTCACACCCGGCCAACTCGAAGCCATCGCCGATTGCGCCGAAAGCTATGGCGGCGGCTACGTCGACCTCACCACGCGCGCCAACTTGCAGATCCGTGAGATCGCCCCGCACAACATGGTCGCGCTGCTCTCCGACTTAAACGACGCCGGCATCGTCCCACGCGGTTCAGGCGCAGACAACATCCGCAACGTCACCGGCAACCCCACCGCTGGTATCGACCCCGACGAACTTTTTGATGTGCTCCCGCTGTGCCGCGCCATGCACCATCACATCATGATGAACCGCGAACTGTACGGCCTACCGCGCAAGTTCAACATCGCTTTTGATGGCGGCGGTTCGATCAGCGCACTCGAAGACACCAACGATATCGGCTTCCGAGCGGTCTTGGTGGAGGGGGGGAGCGCCACGGCTGATGTGCCCGCCGGCGTTTACTTTCGCGTGGCGCTCGGTGGCATTACAGGCCATCGGGATTTTGCCCGCGACTGCGGTCTACTCTTGAGGCCAGAAGAATGTGTCGAGGTGGCCGCGGCCATGGTGAAGGCCTATATCACACACGGTGACCGCGGCAACCGCAACAAGTCGCGACTCAAGTACGTGCTCGACGCCAAAGGTTTTGAATGGTTTTTGGCCGAGTCAGAAAAAATGCTCGGTCAACCGTTGCGCCGTTTTCCGATCGACTCATGCCGCTTCGCCTCGGGTGCTGATCGGCTCGCGCACCTTGGCGTACAAACTCAACGCCAGAGCGGTTTGTTTTGGGTCGGTGCTCACGTGCCCTCGGGCCGTATGAGCGTGGACCAAATGCGCGCCGTCGCCCACCTCGCGCGGCACTACGGCACGGGTGCGACAGGCGGAGATTCAAACTTGGCCGACACGCGTCGCACCATTCGCCTCACCGTGTGGCAAAACTTTTTAATCGCGAATGTGCCGCAAGGCCGTGCCGATGAATGCGCCGAGGCGCTGGGTCGACTTGGGCTTCCCACTGAAGCCGACCCCGTGGCTGCAGGGTTGATCGCCTGCACCGGCGCAGAAGGCTGTAAGTTCGGCCAAGCGCCCACCAAGGGCACCGCCCGCGCCGTGGAAGCCCACCTGCGCGAGGCGCGCGACTCGGGCCGCCTGCGGCTAGACGGTCCGCTCAACATTCACCTCACCGGTTGCGCGCACTCATGCGCCCAACACTTTATCGGAGACCTAGGTCTTATCGCCACGACGGTCGAGCGCGAGGGCGCGGTCCATGGTGCGTTCCATATCCTCGTCGGGGGAGGCGTGCAAGATCAATCCCGCATCGCTGTGCCGGCGCGCCAAGGGGTGATGTGCGACGATGTACCGGCCGCGATCGAATCGATCGTGCGCCTCTATCTCGATGCCCGGTCCGGGCGCGAAACCTTTGCCGAGTTCACCCGTCGCCATACTGATGAAGAACTCGCCCTTTTGTTTGGCGACGCCACCCCCCCAGACTCTTCCTCGAACGCCACAACCGCCACTTTGAAAGCACAGGAGACGGTGACCGCATGAACGCCGAGACCCCTCTCTCCATCATCCCCGAAGGGGCGCCGTTCACCATCGAACAGCGCCAATGGCTCAACGGCTTTGTGGCAGGCCTGCAAAGCGTTGGGGCACTTGGTGGGTCAGCCGCTGGCAACGCCGTAAGCGCGGGCGATCGTGGCGCGACCAACGCCGCACCCCTGGGCGCGCCACTGCTCATTCTCTACGGTTCGCAAAGCGGCAATGCCGAAAACCTTGCGCACGATTTGGCGGCTAAGGCTCGTATGCGCGTCGGTGGCTCTCCGGTCACGCCGCACGTCGTCGGTATGGATCACTACACCGATGTCGACATTGCGAGTGCGAAACATATCTTGCTGCTCTCCAGCACCTGGGGTGAGGGCGACATGCCCGACAATGCAGTGGCCTTTTGGAATTGGTTGCAAAGCGATCAAGCCCCCGGTTTAGGTCACGCGGCCTTCGCGGTGCTCGGCCTTGGCGACCGCAACTACCGCCGCTTTTGCCAAGCCGGTAAAAACTTCGACGAACGACTCGCGACCTTAGGGGCGCGCCGCCTTCGCCCGTTGTGCGAATGCGACACCGAGTATGAATCCGCCGCGCACGCCTGGCTCGAGGCGGTTCTGACCGAACTGGACAAAGAACTGCCTGCAGGCACAGGCGCGGCGGTTGGATCGTCACGGGATGATGCGACTGCACAGCCTCGGCTCGCCGCGGCCCTACCAGACGCATCCACCTACACCAAAAAAAATCCCTTCCCCGCCGCGCTGCTGGAAAACCGTCCGCTCAACGCGCGCGCCTCGGCCAAAGACACGCGCCACCTGGCGTTCTCGTTGGTGGGCAGCGGTTTAGAATACAAGGCCGGCGACGCGCTCGGCATTCTGCCGCGCAACGATTACGACCTCGCCGATCGCCTCATCCTCCGGTTAAACTGCGGCGGCAACGAGCGCGTCGCCCTATGCTGGGGCGAAGAGAGCACCTTACGCGCCGCCCTCTTGGGGCGCCTCGACCTGCGGCGCGGCTCCCTCAAGCTCATCGAAGCAGTTCTCCAAGGCGCGCGCAACCCCGGTGAGCGCGCCCGGCTCGAAGCGTACCTCGCCGCGCCCGAATCCGACATGACTTTGGATTACCTCAACTCGCGAGACACGCTCGACATCCTCGACGACTTTTCCAAGTCTCACCCCGACCCGCAAGCGGTGATCGCGGCTTTGGGACGGCTCACGCCGCGTTTGTACTCGATCGCGTCTTCACCCAAAGCCCACCCCGGCGAGGTTCACTTGTGTGTGGGCATCGTGCGCGAGCATGTCGCCGGGCGCCTGCGCCGCGGTGTCGCCTCAACCTATTTGGCCGAGCGCGTGCCCTTAGGCACGACGGTGCCCGTGTACATCCAACCCTCCGCGCACTTCGGCGTCCCTGAAACGCCGGGCACACCCCTCATCATGGTCGGCCCGGGCACCGGCATCGCCCCCTTCCGCGCCTTTTTAGAAGAGCGCCGTGAACGCGGCGACTCTGGCAAAAACTGGCTCCTGTTCGGCGACCAAAAAAAATCGCTCGACTTTTTATACGCCGATGAACTCGGTCCAATGGAGCGCGATGGGTTTCTCACGCGACTCGATCTCGCATTCTCGCGCGATCAAGACGAAAAAGTTTACGTGCAAGACCGCATGCTCCAAAATGCGCCGGAGCTTTTCGCATGGCTTGAACAAGGCGCACACTTCGCCGTCTGTGGCGATGCCAAGCGCATGGCCAAAGACGTCGACGCCGCACTCCACCGCATCGTCGCCCAGCAAGGCGCCTTGTCGGAGGACAAGGCGAAGGAATACGTAGACGCGATGAAAAAGGCCGGGCGGTATGTGAGGGATGTGTACTGATGTTAAACCGTAAGTGTTCAGTACAACAGTACAACAGTACTACAGTAAACACTTTAAAGAGCCGGAGACGGCCTCTGAGTGCGCTCTACTGTTGTACGGCTGTACTGTTGTATTGCTTGCCTGTGGTTGTGCCATGATCTCCCCCACCCGCATTCCCCTTCCCGATTCGTTCGGTATCACAAGCGACGGCATGCCCGATCTGGTTGCCGAGCTTCTCGCCGCGCAGCAGTCGTTGACGGCGGTGGAACGGTTTTCGGCGCAGCACCAGGCGGGCTTGCACGGCGGGACAGATACAGAGAGTCTGCTTGAGAACAAAAACTTTTATCGCGATTTAATCCCCCTGCGCGCGCCTGAAGCCGGCGAGCAGTACGCGTTTGAAGTCGACCTCGACCGCTGCACCGGGTGTAAGGCCTGCGTGACGGCCTGCCACAACCTCAACGGACTCGACGACGACGAAACCTGGCGTTCTGTCGGGGTATTGCACAACGCCCAGCCCGACGCACACCTCTTGTCCGCCATGGCAGACACGCTGAAACCCGTGCAACAGCACATCACCACCGCCTGCCATCACTGTGCCGACCCTGGGTGCGCCCAAGGTTGCCCGACCCTCGCGTACGAAAAAGACCCGGCCACCGGCATTGTACGCCACCTCGATGACCAATGTTTTGGCTGCCAGTACTGCATTCTCAAATGCCCATACGACGTGCCGCAGTACAGCGCCAAACGCGGCATCGTACGCAAGTGCGATCTCTGCATCGGTCGGCTCCGCGCGGGTGAAGCCCCCGCGTGCGCGCAGGCCTGCCCCACGCAAGCCATCCGCGTCACGCTCGTCGGCACGGCCGCTGTGTGCGCCGCACCGGCGGAACACTTCGACCTCACCGGTGCCCCCGACCCTTCGCGCGTCATGCCCACCACGCGCTACGTCACCACCCGCGGGCTGCCTGATGGCATGGTCGCGGTCGATGCCGCACAAGTCAAACCCGAACACGCCCATCTGCCACTCGTGCTCATGCTCGTTGCCTCCCAAGCCGCCGCCGGCTATTGGATCTTACTCGCGGTCAATGCGCTCATTGGTTTCTTGAGCGGCTCGTCATTTACAGCGTCAGGATTCACGACCTTCAGCACACTCGATCTTCGCACGCTCCCGTGGCCCGAACTGCTTGGTGTGGCTGGCGTGCATGTCGCACTCGGCCTGAGCATGCTTCACCTAGGACGCCCACTGCTCGCGTGGAAGGCCGTGCTCGGATGGCGGCGCTCGTGGCTCAGCCGCGAAGTCATCGCCTTCTCCGCTTTAGCGGCGAGCACTGTACTCTACACCGCGTTCTCTTTAGCCGCATGGTTTTTGGGGGGTGATAGGGAGGCCTCCGGGTTTTCGTGGGCCTTGGGCATTGCGCGCGCGGGGCTCGGCGGCGGCGTGATCGTCTCCTCCGCGGCCGCCATTTATGCCTCAGCCATGGTCTACCGCGACACCCCGCGCGCGCTGTGGGCCACGCGGGATACATTGTGGAAGTTTGCACTCACAAGCGCGGTCGTCGGCCTACCCGCGTGGCTCTTGATCACACAACTTAGTGTGATGATGGGCCTCACAACGGTGTCCGCTCTTTCGGGGGCCACGCTCGCTCAGTGTATTTTGGCCGCGCTCCCCGTGTGCGTGATCGCTAAACTGGCGCTTGAAATGAACGTGTTCGCCCACCGCGCAGACGGTGCGCGCGGCGATTTCAACCCGCTCTACAAAGCCGCCGCCCTGATGGACGGTGTGTTACGCCCCGTATGGCTGGCGCGCGTGATCCTCGCGCTCGGCGGCGGCGTCTTCTTGCCCCTCACGCTTCTACTTGCACATGCCGAAGACACTGTTACCATTTGGCCGCTCGTGGCCGCGTGCACCGCCGCTGTATTGATCGGCGAATTCCTTGAACGCTTCCTGTTCTTCACCACCGCCATCGCCCCGCGCATGCCGGGAGGGCGTAAATGAAAGAAGTATATCGTGGCGACCGGATGAAATTACTCCGCCGGGCGAGTTGTTATTCCGACAACCTGCTTGCAGGGTGGAGGAATGGCATGTCTGAGCCCGCCGGAGTCATTTCAGTAGGTGCGCCTCGGACAGACGAAGTATTTCATTTTCCCGGATTAACCCCATGAATCTCCTCCGTCGATTCGATGGCCCGCTGACCCGCGAACTGGTGCGCACGCCCGGTGTCTTTGGCCTCGGCCAAATTCCAGAGCGGCTGCAACCCGACACGGTCACCACCCTTGTGTGCGGGTACTGTTCGACCGGCTGCGGTTTGCGCGCTCACCTTAAAAACAACGAGGTCATCAACCTCTCCGCCGACCCCGCCTACCCCGTCAATCGCGGCATGGCCTGCCCCAAAGGTTGGGAAGCCCTCGCTCCTGTACGTTCACCCGACCGCGCCACCACCCCGATGATCCGCGACACCGTCACCGGGAAATTGCGGCCCGCCCCGTGGGATGAGGCCATCACCACCTTCGTCCATCGCTTTAAAGCCATCATCGCCGAGCACGGGCCAGAGTCGGTGGCATTCTTAAGCACCGGGCAAATCCCCACTGAAGAAATGTTCGCACTCGGCACGCTGTTCAAGTTCGGCATGGGCGGCCTGCATGCCGATGCCAACACACGCCAGTGCATGGCCACCGCGCACGTGGCCTACAAGCAATCGTTCGGATTCGATGCCCCACCCTTCAGCTACAAAGACTTTGAAGAATCCGATGTACTCGTGTTCGTGGGAGCGAACCCCTGTATCGCGCACCCCATCATGTGGGAACGCGTGATGATGAACCGCCACAACCCCAAGATCCTTGTGGTCGACCCGCGCCGCACCGAGACCGCGCAAGCGGCCACCACGCACGTCGCGCTCGCGCCCAAGGGCGACCTCGCGTTCTTTTACGCCATCGCGCACGTGCTCATCCGCGAAGGGTGGATCGACCGCTCCTTCATCGACGAACACGTCACCGGGTTCACCGAATTCGCCGCCCACGTGGCCGCCTATAGTCCAGACTCGGTGGCGGCCACGTGCGGCATCACCCCCGAGGCCATTGAGACCTTTGCCCGCACCATTCACGGCGGCAAGGCCGTCAGTTTTTGGTGGACCATGGGGGTTAACCAAAGCCACGAGGCGGTACGCACCGCGCAGGCGCTGATCAACCTCGCCCTCATCACCGGCAATATCGGCCGCCCCGGTACGGGCGCCAATTCGATCACGGGTCAGATGAACGCCATGGGGTCGCGCCTTTTCAGCAACACGACATCGCTCGTCGGGGGGCGTGATTTTCTGAGCGAAGACCACCGGCAACAAGTTGCCGACCTATTCGAGATCGACATCGCACGCATCCCCGCCAAAAACTCACTGGCCTACGATCAAATCGTCGACGGCGTGTGCGACGGCCGCATCAAGGGATTATGGGTCATCGCCACGAACCCGCTTCACTCATGGGTCGAGGGCGACCGATTACGCAAAGCCATGGCCAATCTTGAGTGTCTGGCCGTACAGGATTTGTACGACAACACCGACACCGCGCAGTGCGCCGATGTGTTTATGCCTGCGGCCGGCTGGGGCGAAAAAGAAGGCACGCTCATCAATTCAGAACGGCGCATCGGTTTGTTTAAGCGCATCGCGCGCACGCCAGGCCAAGCCCTGGCCGACTTCTCAATCTTCAGGCTGATCGCCGCCGCCTGGGGCTGCAGCGACATATTCGCTAAAATGCCCACACCCGAAGACGCCTTCCAGTTGATGAAAAAACTCTCGGCCGGGCGGCCTTGTGACATCACCGGTATCCGCGATTACCAACACATTGACGCGCGCGGCGGCATCCAATGGCCCTGCCGCACCGGCCACCCTCAGGACGACGGGCAAGAGCGTCGCTTGTTTTCTCAAGCCGAAAACGGCGGACGGTTTTACACGCCCGATGGCAAAGCCAAACTTTTGTTCGACCTCGTGCGGCCGCCTTCAGAACCCACCGATGCCGCGTACCCGTTCACCTTACTCACCGGCCGCGGTACATCGGCGCAGTGGCACACCAACACGCGTACCGGCAAGTCTGCGGTGCTCCGCAAACTCTACCCGTCGGAGTGCTACGTCGAGATCCACCCTGCGGATGCCGCGCGTCTTCAGATCACGCCCGAAGACTGGGTCAGCGTGCGCACCCGGCGCGGCAGCGTGCGCGCACGAGCTTTTGTGGCCTCCACCGTGCAAGCGGGTCAACTCTTTTTACCCATGCACTATGACAACGTCAACACACTGACACAATCCGAGTTCGACCCGTACTCGCGCCAACCGTCGTATAAGCACTGCGCGGCGGTTGTGGAGAAGGGGTAAGTGAGCGGTCAGCAGTTAGCTATCAGCGGTCAGCAGTTAGCTATCAGCGGTCAGCAAGTAAGGCAAATGCTCAATGAGCAATGCTCAATAAGCCACACTGACTGCTCAATGACCTTTTGTCGAAATCACTCCGCGAGTCGGATGTGCGGATCGAGGGGAGCTTTGACTTCTTTTGAGCATTGCTCATTGTGCATTGCTCATTTTCCATCCTTCTCCCGCAATCGCGCCTTAAACTCCTCGCGCCATTGCGCCGGGAGGCACTCGATGTCCAGTGCGCGCGTCATCGTGTCCCAGTCGTGCGTGTCATCGATATGCACACGCACGATATCGCGCACACTCACCGCACGCGGGTCCGCGCTAAGACGTTCGATCAAACTGCCCGCTTCGATCGAGCCCGGGCTCACCACGGCGAGATAAAATCCCGGTCTGCGTGCGTCTAAAAAGCGCTTCACCACATCCATACGGCCAAAGCGAACCCCCAACTTAAAACACGGCATGCGCGGCTCGGTCACCATAAATTCAGCCGTACCGATACGCAACCGGTCGCCAATGCACAGGCGTCCTTCATCTAACCCTTCGACAGAGAGGTTTTCCCCGAACTGACCCCACACAAAATCCAGCTCAGGGTATTCTTCCCGCCAAAACGCATAATGCTCGGCCGGGTAGCAATAGACCGCCTTGGTCACTCCGCCATGAACCGAAAGGTCGGCTTGACCATCACCCGCCAGATTGTGCGACACCACAGCAATCGGACCCGCCACCGGCTTTTTGAAAATACCCGTCCGTACGATTTTGCCGTTCCACGCTACCTCGTGCGGCAAACCCACGTTGACTGAGACAACTTTCATGCTGACCCCCTGCACCAAATATGCCCCGCGCGTCACAGCTTCTCAAGCAGCCAAACGAAGATTGCGTTTTTCGCCCTCACGGCCTACTTCCTACCCCCTACTCCCTCCTTCCGACATCCGACTTCCGACTTGCCATCCCCTACCTATCTTTCTCCCATGACCGCACGCTACTTCAAATTCGAATCTGATTTCGTTGACACACTCCGCTGCATCCCCATGTGTGTGCGGCATAAACTGGACCTCGCTGGGGTCAAGCTTAAGCTGAACGAATGGTCGAAGCTCGCGCAAAGCGAGCGTGAATACATCGCTTCGCTACATCTCAACTCGCGCGCCGAAATTCAGACCTTCCGCAACGTGGTCGTCATTCTCACGCGTATCACCAGCGGGGCCATGCCGTCATTGATGGATCCTGTGACGCCCGATTGGAACAGCACCGAGATCCCGGATCAAGTGGCGGAGAAGGCGGTCTCTCTGGGTGTGACCGTGTCACCGGAAGCGTGGCGCAACCTGGGTGAGCTCCCCCGATTCGCCCTCATGAAACTCAGCCGCCCCGGCCACGAGGGCAAAAACTTCGTGCCCGCGCTCGAAGAGTTCGGCGTCACGCACGGCGGCGAGTAAAAAGCGTCTTAAGCGATTGCCGCGTCTACTCGATGCGTTTGCGCACGATCATGTAGAGCCCGGCCGGCAAGGCCACGCGGCGAACATCCTGACCATCCCAGCGCACCGCGTGGTCACCCGCCGCCAAATACTCTTTTAGAATCACGGCGTGCCGGCGGCCCTCAAGGCCATAAACTGACACTTCCGTCCGCTCCGCCTGATGTAGGGTGAAGCGGTACACGATCTCGCGCGCCCGCGCGCCTTCTCCCAAGAGGTAAGGGGCGTATGAGGATGCCCCGCTCACGCGGCCGGGCAACGCGCGTCCCAACAGCCCGGATACCCCGTTATCCGCCGCGAAGCAATAGAAATACCCCGCGCCACCCCCCTGCTGCAGATTCGTTTGCGTGCACCCATTCGTGCGATGCGCTTGGCTCCAGCACGATTGACAGATGTTCGACGAAATCCCCGAACGATTATGATGGCCAACTATGGCTCCACCCGTTGTGGAACTCGTCCAGTTAGCACAGGTGCTATCCGCGCCCTCCACAGGGGCCATGCCGTTGAACTTCGTGCCGGTCACCATGTCATGCAGGTTGGACGCGACCGTCGCGCCACGATGCGTCAATCCGTTGGTCGCATTAATGGTCGTGCGATTGGCCGTGTCGTGCAAGGCCGCCACGTTCGCAGCGACCATCACCCGGTTCGCGTTAAACCAGGGGCCCGCACCAATGCGATCACGCGCGTTGATCGCGGGATTCCCACCGGCGGCCTGCGTACTCAGGTAGGCCCGCCACACGCGCTGCCCCGCGCCCACAGAGTCGGCCAACTGTTGGCAATGCGCATCGGCCCCCGACAAACCACCCAGGTTACCGCCCGTACCCAGACTGCGGCCTGTAATGAAAAAACTCAGTGATGAGTCAACAGGCTGTGCCCAGGCCGCCATCGCCAACAACAAGATGGCCTTCAATGCAGTAGACCCTCGACGCCTGTCTACGCGGCTCGGTGTCATTGAAGATTCAGGCTTTGCACCTGGTTTAAACGCCTGTTTGTGATCACGCATACAACCTCCGTTGGGGGCCTGCCCCGCCGTGTAAAGTTAGGCCCGTAGGCCGCGCCTCGCACAAGGTTCCCGCGCCGCGGTCGCTCCACACGTACCCAAAGGCTCCCCAGGGGCGCGCCAAAGAGATTTTTCGGCTAACTTGAACACAAGTCACACATTGAGGCACGCCGCGCCTGGTGGGGAATACCCTCCTGCCTCACCATTTTGGAGCAGAGCGGGCCTAAGCAGTGCCGTTTGAATGTGTTCAGGTCCTCCAAAGGGTTCGCCGCATGAAACGTTTTTCAAATTCCCTGACTAAAATCAAATCGCTTCGCACCCTCACGGTCGTTCAGCTGATCAG
>JBIIWL010000015.1:0-15943 GCA_044338885.1 Fibrobacteria bacterium | reverse complement strand
CTGATCAGCGCCGGTGCGCTGATCGTCAAGGGCCCCGACCTCGGTGTCGACTTTACCGGCGGTCACGTGTACCAAGTGAAGATGGAAGGCGCGGCCGATGCCGACAATATTCGTCAGAGCTTGGAAGCCGTCGGCGTCGATTCGAAGGTGCAGACCCTCGGCGGCCTCGGCAGCAACGAAGTCTTGATCTACACGCAGCTCACGGCTGAAGATTCCATCCAGCGCGTTAACGTGCTCCAAGCCCTCAAGGGCGGCGCCCTGGTGCGTGAAGAGACGGTTGGCCCCACGATCGGCGCCGACCTGAAGAAGGCCGCACTCGTGGCCATCGCCCTCTCGCTCCTGCTGATGGTGCTCTACGTGTGGTTCCGCTTTGGCGTGAACGGCTTGGGCTTCGGCCTCGCCGGTGTGGTCGCCTTGGCGCATGACGCCTTCGTGACCCTGGGTATCTTCGTGCTCTTAGGTTGGCAGATCAACCTAGAGTTCGTGGCGGCCATTCTGACCATTATCGGTTACTCGATCAACGACACCATCGTGATCTTCGACCGCGTGCGTGAAATCAGCACGTCGGGTCAAAGCCGCGAAAGCTTCGCGGCACAGGTCAACCGGGCGAATGACGAGAGCTTCAGCCGCACGATCACCATCTCGTTCTTGGTGACGCTCTCGATCATCGTGCTGGTGGTGTTCGGCGGTTCGTCGATCCGTTCGATGAACGTCGCACTCTTGATCGGCTCCATTGCCGGTACCTACTCGACTATCGCTCTGGCTTGCCCGTTCGCGGTGTGGTGGCACAACCGCCGCATCCGCGCGCCGAAGGCCTAGTTGGGGTTTCGGTGATCCGCAACAAAAAAGGCGTCCCCGGTGGGGACGCCTTTTTTGTTGGTGACCGTTGAATCATGCTCAATGCTCAATGAACACAAATCACTGGCCAATGAATGTTCCTTATTGAGCATGATTCGTCCGCTCCGCGGCCTCATGTCTGCGGCAGCTCATTGAGCATTCCAGCTTTTAGTCCTCCGGCATCGGCCCTTCGGGAATGCCCAACGGGAAGAAGCGCTTTTGGTCGGGCATGTCGCGGAAGCGGCTGCGGAATTCCTTCGGGGTCATGCCCTTGTACTTCACGAACTGCTTGGTGAAGAAGCTGTGGTCGTAGAAACCCGACTCAAGCGCGATGTCCGCGATCGACTTGCGCGTGCTGGCGAGCAGACGGCACGCCACGTTCAAGCGCACCATGGCGAGGTAACGGCCTGGTGTGACCTGAAACTCGCGCTTAAAGCGACGCGTAAAGCGCGGCAGACTCATTTCAGCGACACCTGCGAGGTCGCGCGCATGCACAGGCTGGGCGTAGTTCTGGAGAATGTGACGAATCACCGGCTCCATGGTGCGATAAGGCTGCAAAGCCGTGTTCGCGCTGCGCAAATCGTGAGTGATACCGAGCAAGCCGGCGATACTGCCGTCGCGGCTGTGAATGGGGATCTTGGTGGTACGATACCAGTCGACCAAACCGTCCGCCGTCGGAATGATTTCCAACTTATTGAGCTGTGACACACCAGTCTTTAAAACTTCGGCGTCGTCGTGCAAATAGGCTTCAGCCTGCAGTGCCCAGAAAAAATCATAGTCTGTCTTGCCGACAATATCCTCGCCGCGCGTGAGACCAACGTTTTCCCAGAACAGTCTGTTGGCCATCATGAAGCGGCCACGGGCATCTTTCACGAAGAACTGGATGTTGTCGGGAAGATTCTCGAGAATTTTTTCCACCAATTCGTTTTCCCGGAGACCGGTCAGAAAGGTGTGAAGCATTTCGGTATTGTTTACGTTTGTCATAGGGCTCCCGGGTGACGCTGCGCGCAGTGCGGCGGCTTCGGAAAAAGTTGCGTTGTCAAAATAATACAATAGGGTTTGAGAATTGCCTTCTGTTTGACATGAAAAAAAACCTCTCGACAGAAATCCCCCGCACGGCGCCTCCCTCGGCCGCCGATGCGCGCTTCATGGCGATGGCTTTCGCGCACGCCCGTTTGGTGAAAGGGAAAACCTTGCCAAACCCCGCCGTCGGTGCGGTCTTGGTGAAAAATGGGCGGGTCGTGGGTCAGGGCGGTACCCGCCCTGCCGGGCAAGCGCACGCCGAGGTGGTCGCGCTCACGGCCGCAGGGCTGCGGGCCAAAGGCGCGACGCTTTATGTGACGCTTGAACCCTGCAACCATTTTGGACGAACGCCTCCCTGTAGCCACGCCCTTGTGGCCGCCGGTGTGGTGCGCGTGGTGGCGGCCTGCCCCGACCCGAACCCGAAGGTTTCGGGGTCGGGATTCGCGACTTTACGGAACGCGGGGATTGCGGTCGAGGTAGCGCCGCCCGGTAGTCGCTGGCGCGACGAGGCAGAATCATTTTACGCAGGGTTTTTCTTTTGGCTGCGCCACGGGCGCCCGCGCATCGTGGTGAAGATCGCCCAAAGTGCCGACGGCCGCATCAATGCCGCGCCAGGCCAGCAAACCCCGCTGACCGGCCTCGAGGCCCAGCGCGCCGCCCATGCGCTCCGCGCCTCGGCGGACGCCATCTTGGTCGGTGGCCTCACGGTGCGCGTCGATAACCCGGACCTCACCCCCCGCCTCACAGGCGGGCCCAAGCCCCAAGTACTGGTGCTGACCCGCGGCGGCTCGCTCGACCCAAAACTCAAGGTTTTCGCGCAGCCGCGCACCCCCAAAACACGACTTTTAGCCCCCAAAAGGCCTAAAAACTTGCCAAAATGGGTCGATTTTACCCCGATTTCGCTCGAAATGACGAAAAAGGTTGCGGGCGCAACGGCCGCTCAAAATCGTCAAAACCAGCGGAAATTAGCGCATGCCTTACTGGAGGTTTTTAATGAGAGTGGGTACCACGAGGTGTTGGTAGAAGGGGGCCGCGCCGTCTGGGGGCCGTTTTTAGAAAGCGGACTGTGTGATGTGTTCTGTTTGCTCACCGCACCACAGCTTCTGCCGCGCGGGGAAGCCTGGGCGAAAGAGTTAGGCCCGGCATGGGGTAAACCCCTTGAATTTCATAGATTTACGCCGCTTGATCGGGATAGCCTGATCGAGTTTCGGCGTCGCGTATCCGCTCGCTAGCCCTTCGGCGTTTTGCCCAAAGGCTAGGCTGCGGTCCATTCGTGACGCCACGACCGCACGCGTTAAACCGTGCGCAGCAAGAGGGGCGGCATGTTCACCGGAATCGTGCAGGAAATGGGAACAATTCGCGGCCGAATCCCGGCCGGGACTGCAATTCGTTTCTCGATCGAGGCACCGCGCGTTGCGCCGCGTCTCGCCATCGGCGATAGCGTGGCCTGCGATGGTGTGTGTCTGACTGTAGAAACGTTAAGCCCAACGGGTTTTACCGCCTGCGCAATTCCCGAAACACTTTCGAAAACCACACTCTCGTCTTGGGCCCTCGGTGGCCCGGTGAACCTTGAAAGTGCACTGACGGCGGCGACTCCGCTCGGCGGCCACTTCGTGCTCGGCCACACCGACGGCACCTGCGAAGTCACCGCCGTGCGCCACCTGGGTGCAGATGGTGAGAGCGGTCGCGAAATTGAAGTGCGCCTTCCCGATGAGTTCGCGCCGTTCTGCGTGTACAAAGGTTCGATTTGCTTAAGTGGCGTAAGCCTCACCATCGCCTCCGTCGAGGGAACGCGTGTACGCGTGGCGTTAATCCCCCACACGGTGCAAGAGACCACGCTCCAGTTCGCCCTGCCCGGCGGTCGTTTGAACTTTGAAGTCGATATTCTCGCCAAACATGTGGAGCGTCAACTCGCGGCTCGGTTCGGGGCGCACGGTGTTCCTCAAACAACGGCTGGCGCTGCGCTTAGCGCAGGTGATGTGCAGGCTTGGGATTATGGAGTACGCTCGTGAAGTTTGATCGCATCGACGCTGCCATCGCTGACCTCCGCAAAGGGCACGCCATCGTCGTGGTCGATGACAAGAACCGCGAGAATGAAGGCGACGTTGTGTTCGCCGCGTCAAAATCGACGCCCGCGAAAATCAACTTTTTGGCCCGCCACGCGCGCGGCCTGATCTGCGTGGCGCTCACCGCCGACCGGGTCGAGCAATTGGGTTTGCGGCCCATGGCTGACCGCAACGGTTCGCGCCACGAAACGGCTTTCACAGTATCGGTCGAAGCCCGCGAGGGGACGACCACCGGCATTTCGGCTGCAGACCGCTCCTTGACGGCGCGACGCTTGGCCGACGAATCACTGGACGCGTCGGCATTTATCAGCCCCGGCCATACGTTTCCGATTCGCGCACGGCGCGGCGGCGTGCTGGTACGCGCCGGCCATACCGAAGCGGCCGTCGACCTGGTCGATATGGCGGGCCTAGGCTGCGCGGGCGTGATCTGCGAAATCATGAACGAAAACGGCACCATGGCGCGTCTGCCCGACTGCGCCCGGTTCGCGAAGCTTCATGGTCTCAAAATCATTTCGGTTGCCGACCTGATCCACCACCGTCACCTGCGCGAGAAGCAAGTGCGCCATGCGGGCAGCTTCAGTCTGCCCACGGTGCACGGCACGTTCACGGCGCACGCTTTCGAAGACCTCGTGCACGGGCGCATGCATCTGGCATTGGTACGGGGCGACATCACAGCCACCAAGACGGTCTCCGTGCGCGTGCATTCCGAATTTTTACTCGGTGACGTTTTTGGCGCCACACGTGGCAGCGGCGGCGATACCCTGCAACAGGGTCTGCGCCGTATTGGTCGTGACGGCGGGGTGTTCCTATATATGCGCCCGATCCAATCCGAAGAGGTGTTGGGTCGCACCCTCGACCAATTCATCGCGCAAGACGCGGCGAACGTGGGCGATGGCGCGCCAGCCGGTTTAAAAGAAAAAGCGAAGTCTCGCGCCCCGATGGACGAGCGCACCTACGGGATCGGCGCACAAATCCTTTTCGAACTGGGCGTACGCCGACTGAACGTGTTGACCAATGACCCCAAACGCGTCCAAGGCCTCAAAGGCCTCGAAGGCTACGGGCTTCACATCGTCCGCCAATCACCCCTCGCCGAAGGGGCAACGGCGTCGGGATCGCGAACTATCAAGTCCCTGCGGGACAAGCCGAAAAAGACAAAGAAAGCGAAGGAAAAAGCATGAGCGTCCCGAACATCCTCGAGGGAGACTTGGTCGCCTCGGGTAAGACCTTCGGTATTGTGGTGGCGCGTTTCAACGCCAACATCACCGAGCCCCTCATGGAGGGCGCGGTGGAATGCCTGGAAGAGTATGGTGCTCGCACCGAGGATATCTTGGTTGTCCGCGTGCCGGGCGCCGTCGAAATTCCGCAGGCGATTGATCTTCTCGTAGCCTCTGGCAAAAAATTCGATGCCCTCATTGCGTTGGGGTGTGTCATTCGTGGCGAAACCGCCCACTTCGAAGCCGTCGTGGATCTGGTGAACATGGGGTTCTCGCGCGCAGCCGCAACACATGGAATACCGATGGCTTTTGGCGTTTTGACGACCGAGAACTTAGAGCAGGCCGTGGCGCGTACCGGACACGGCGCGGGCAACAAAGGCTGGGAAGCGGCACTCGCCGTGCTTGAAATGTCGGGCCTCAAAGACGCGCTCACCGGGAAAGGCCTCCAATGATTTCGCGCCGTAAGGCACGCGAGTACGCGATGCAAACGCTTTATGCCGCCGAAGTGGGCGGCGATCAATCGCGCATTTCCACCGAAGATGGTGAGAACGCGCTGATGCACGAAGATCCGGTCACTAAGGAAACGCGCGCCTACGGCATGGCACTCTCGAGCGCCGCACGGCGCCGTGTCGAAGAGATCGACCAATTAATCGCCGAAGCCTCGGACCGCTGGGACGTGGCGCGCTTGGCCGTTGTGGACCGCGTGATTTTGCGCATGTCGATTGCAGAACTTTTAACGCAACCCGACGTGCCGGCCAGCGTGTGCATCAATGAAGCGGTGGAAATCGCCCGTAAGTTTTCGACCGAAAACAGCAGTCGCTTCGTAAACGGCGTCCTGGACGCCGTGTCGCGCCGCTTGCAGACGACCCCAGATTCAGCTCAGAACTAAGGACAACAAGGAACCCTCTCATGCTCAACGACAAGAAACTCGACTGGCTGCTCGCGCTGACGGTCTTTCTGATCTCCTTCGGCGTCTACTTCTCCACGATGGCGCCCACGCTGTCGTTCTGGGACTGCGGTGAGCTGATCGCCGCCTCGCACGTTCTGGGCAACCCGCACCCGCCGGGCAATCCCCTGCTCCTCCTGGTGTGGCGCTTCTTCATCATCGTTGTGCCGTTTGCGGAAATCGCCGCACGCACCAACCTGCTCTCCGTGCTGACTTCGGCGCTGGTGGCGGTTTTGGCGTCGCTCATCGTGCTCAAGTCGATGCGTTTGGTGTTCCCCCAAGGTGGTCTGAATAAGTTCGCCCTCTACTCCGGCGCCTTGATCGCCGGTTTCTTGGTCGCCTTCTCGGATTCGCATTGGTTCAGCGCCGTGGAGACTGAAACCGGTGGCCCGTCCATGCTGTTCGTGATGCTGATCACCTGGTTGAGCTTGCGGTGGTATGAGCTGCGCGGCTCACAGCGCGCCGATCGCCTCATGCTGCTCATCGGCTACCTCGCGTTCTTGGGTTTTGGCGTTCACTTGTTCGCCTTCATCGCCATGCCCGTATTCTTCGGCATGTTATTGCTCGATTCCGAGTCGCGTCGCAACATCCCGTTGCTCGCCACCTGGGCCATTTTGTTCTCCATCATTTGGAACGTCGGCAATTTCGTGTTCTACGCCGGTGGCACGTTGTTGGTCTGCATCATCGCCGCCTTCCTCTCGAAGGCCCCCGAGTGGCGCCGCCGCTGGACGGTCTCCGCCTGGCTGTGCGTGGTCGCCTTGCTGGGTGTCTCTAGCTACGCCTACGTGCCCATCCGCACCAACGTGAACGTCTCGCTCGACGAGGCCGAGGCCAAAACCTGGCCTGTGCTGCGCGAGTACATCGAGCGCAAGCAATACGGTTCCGAGTCGATGTTGATCCGCGCCTTGCATCGTCGCGCTCACGTTCAGAACCAAGTCTTGGTTCACCCCCACATGGGTTACGGTGGCTACATGCTCGCGCAATACTTCCCCTGGAAGGTGGGCGACCGCGATGAAGAATCCGTCGAGACCGTGACTCGCAGTGTGTTCGGTAAGTCGATTGACTTCCCCACGCTCACCGACTCATTGGGCGACAACCCGCGCACCCAACTTTTGTTCTTCCTCTTGTTGCAAATCCCCTTCCTCTATGGCGGGTATTTGGTCTTCAAGCGGAACAAGTTGGTCGGAACCTACCTGCTGGGTCTTTATATCGCCACCAGCTACGGTCTGATCTTCTACCTCAACTTCTCGGACGGTACGCAAATCGAACTGCGTGACCTCGAATACTGGCGCGCTTCCGGCGCGGACTCCAGTCAAATGCCGGCTCCGGTTCACATGGAAGTGCGCGAGCGCGATTACTTCTTCACGCCCGGCTTTATCTTCATGGGTGTGTTGTTCGGCGTCGCGGCCACGTTCTTCTTGAACTGGTTGGCCGCCCGCCGCCGCGTGCTGCTCGTGCCCACCGGCGCCGTGCTCTCGCTGCTCGCACTGGCCGTACCCGTGTGGTCCAACTACCGTGAGCACGACCGCACCGGCGACTACGTGCCGTACGATTACGCCTACAACTTGTTGCAATCCTGCCGTCCGAACTCCATCTTGTTCACCAACGGCGACAACGACACCTTCCCCCTGTGGTTCCTCCAAGAGGTGGAAGGCATCCGTAAGGACGTGCGCGTCGTGAACTTGTCACTTGTGAATACCAACTGGTACATGCACCAGTTGCGCGATCACGAGCCGGCGATCGAGATTGGCTTCACCCCCGAACAAATCGACGCGCTGCAACCGCAACCGTGGCGCTTCAAGGGCCCGGTGGAGATCAGCGTGCCTGGCACCAAGATCCGCTACCAGCTCGAACCGCTGCCCTACCTGCGTGTTCAGGACATCATGATTCTGCACATCGTGCAGAACAACTTCCCCAAGCGCCCGGTTCACTTTGCCGTCACCATCGGCGGCAGCAACGCCATGGGGTTGGATCAGTACGCCGTGATGGAAGGCTTGGTTTACACCCTGACCGAAGAGCGCCAGAATCGCGCCATCGACGTTCAGGCCACCGCACGCCTGATCGATTCGGTTTACCGCTTCCGCGGCCTGGGCGACCCCAAGGTCCACATCAACAACAACACCGCCGGCTTGTTGACCAACTACTCGGCCACCAATTTCCGCCTGGCGGCTTGGGCGCAGGATAGCTTGCAAAAGATCATCCCGCTGATCGAGGCCGCTCCGGCGGGTTCCGCCGAGCGGGCGCGTCTTGAATCGGACCGCGACGAGGTCGTGGCCTTCGCCCAGAAGTACCTGAATCTGAATGCGAAGATTTTGCCGACCGAATGGCGCGTGCATTACTACGCCGGCCAACTCTATCAGATCGCAGGTAAGACCGCCGAATCCGACTCCGCCTACCTGCGCGGCATGTCGGTACCCGGGCCGAACGCGCGCATTTTCGCGATGAACCTCGCGCAGTCCTACATGCAGCAGAGCCGCTCGGGCGAGGCGCAGCAAGTGCTCGCCTCCATGGTCGACCGCTTCCCGGAAGATCTTGAGATCGCCTTCGGGTTGTCCGAGATCCGCCGCTCCAGCGGTGATGCCGTGGGCGCGCGCGAGGCGTTGTCGGAATGGCTGCGTCGCAACCCGAAGCACCAGTACGCCCAACAAGTGGGCGCTCAGATTCAGCAGATGGAATCCATGGAGCGCGCCCCGGCCGCACCGGCTCCGGCTGTACCCTGAACCGCACACAGACCACGATTCAATCGATAGCGCGCTAGACGCAGAAACTGAAGGAGACGATGGAGGACGCGATGCAGACAACCGCAAGCACCGGCTCCTCCGTCGCGAGTGGTCAGTTCAAAGAGGGGGCGGGTAAACCGCGCATCCTCATCGTCAATTGGCGTGACCCGAAAAACCCGCAGGCCGGCGGCGCCGAAGTTCACCTTCATGAGGTGGCTCGGCGTCTGGTCGCCGAAGGGTTCCCCGTCATTCAATATTCCCATGCGTTCGCCGGCGCCCCTAGCGAAGAGTTGATCGATGGTGTGCGCGTGATCCGTCGCGGCGGCGCCATGACCTTCAACTTTACCGTATGGCTCAACCTGCGTCGCTGGTGCGCGGAACATCGCATCGATGCCGTGCTCGACGACTCCAATAAAATCGCGTTCTTCGCGCCCTGGACCTGCGACCTCCCGGTGGTGCTGCAACTGCATCACCTCTTCGGCCGCGCCGTGTTCCGCGAAACCGCTTGGCCTTTGGGCCTGTATGTGCTCCTGTTCGAAAAGATCATGCCTTGGTGCTACCGCAACACGGTCGTGCTCACCGGTTCGGCCAGCAGCCGCGCGGAGCTTTTGGAAAAAGGTTTTCGCAATGTGTCTATCGCGCCTGAAGGCGTTGACCCTGCGGACTGCCGTATCGACAACCCACCGGCGCGCGACCCCAACCTTTTGCTTTACGTGGGGCGCGTTAAACGCTACAAGGGCTTAGATACCCTGTTGCACGCGCTGGCCCTATTGCGCGCGCGCAAACCCGCCGTGCGCCTCGCCATTGCAGGCTCAGGCGACGACGTGCCTCGCCTCAAAGAATTGGCCGTCACGCTCGGCATCGCCGACGCAGTCGACTTTGCCGGCTTCGTGAGCGCGCGCCGCAAGGCCGAACTCTACTATGAAGCCTCCGTCGTGCTCAACTCGTCGCGCAAAGAAGGCTGGGGCCTCACGTCGATCGAAGGCAACGCCTGCGGGGCCCCTGTGGTGGCCACCAATGTGCCGGGGTTGTGCGATAGCGTCCGCGATGGAGAGACCGGATTCTTGGTGCCCTTCGGTGATGCGCCTGCGTTCGCCGCGGCGACCGAGCGCCTGCTCGACGACCCCGCACTGTGGCACACATTCTCGGACAACGGGCGCCGCTGGGCCGCCGCGCACACCTGGGAACCCGCCTTTGAAGTCACGCGCGATGCCCTGCTGTCTGTGCTCAAGCACCCGAAGGCCTGAAACTCCCCCCCCAAAAAAATGACGACCTCTTCCCCCTCCACACCTTCGGCTTCGACCAAGTCTGCACACGCCAGCAGGACTAAAGCTCGGCTTTGGTTTTGGGTGCGCGTCGTCGCCGTGCTCGGCATTTTGGGGTGGGTGGTGGAACGCAACGGGCGTGAGCGGATCGCATCGGCCCTGCTGGCTGCCGACGTGCGCTATGTGATCGCTGCGGTGATCGTATTCTTTTTGTCGATCATCGCGGGGGCGTGGCAGTGGCATTTACTGCTGAAGATTCAAGGCGTGTCCTTCGGGTTCCGCGCGTGCTTCCGCTCGTATTACTCGGGCATGTTCCTCAATAACTTTTTGCCGGGTACGGTGGGGGGAGATGCCCTGCGCGTGTGGGACGTGCACCGTCAGCAACTCGCGGTGCAGCAATCCTCACTGGGTAAGGCCGCGGCCTCTACCCTGCTCGACCGCCTGATGGGCTTTAGCGCCCTCTCATTCTTTTCGTTGCTCGCACTCGGGCTCGAGTTCCACCGTCAAGATTTGCCGCGCGGCCTGTTGCTCAACCTGTTTCAAGCGGTCGGCGCGGTTTCGGTCGCCTTTGTTTTGCTCCTGCTGTTGCTGCTCAGCCGCCGCTTCGCCGGGGCGCTGCATGCGCTCATCCACGCCTTGGGCATGGACCGGCTCGGCCAAGTGCACGCCAAGGTTCAGGTTTCGCTGCAAGCCTACAAATCACAGTGGGGACGCATCGGCATCGTGTTTTTGGTGGCCTGCGTGGTGCAGCTGTTGCGTATTTCGGTGCATGCCTTTAGCGCACTCGCACTGGGGCTCTCGCTGGCGCCGGCCTTCTTTTTCTCGTTCATCCCGCTGATCGCGCTGACGGCCATTCTGCCTTTGAATGTGGGCGGATGGGGCGTTCCGCAAGGCTTGGGGGCTTATCTGTACGGTCTACCGGGTGTTTTAACGGCGGCGACCGGTGTCGCGGCTGCGGGGGTTGCGGCCTCGGCCCCTCTGGTTTTTGACCCTAAGGCCGCCGCAGCCGCACTCGCCTTTTTGCCCACCGTGATCGGCATGGTGGTGATGCTCGGTGGCGGATTTTACTTTGTGTTCCGTCCTTCACGTGAACCCCGGACTCCATCTTGACTCTACTCGAGACGCAACCGCAGCTGACGCTGGTTATCCCCGCCTTTAACGAGGCGGAAAGTCTGCCGACCTTGCTCGCGGAGATTCGTACCGTGTGCGAAGCGCACGGCATCACCTACGAGGCACTCGTCTTTGACGACGGGAGCACCGACGGCACCTTCGACGTCATGCTCGATGAAAACCGCCGCGACCCGCGCGTGCACGCCGTGCGCTTCCGCCGCAACAGCGGTAAGGCCGCCGCACTAGCCGAAGGCTTCCGCCGCGCCCGCGGCCAACGTGTGATCACCATGGACGCCGACCTGCAAGACAACCCGAGCGAGATCCCCGGGCTGCTGAAGATGCTCGACGAAGGCGCCGATATGGTGTCAGGCTGGAAAAAAATCCGCCACGATCCCTGGCATAAAACCGTCCCTTCCAAACTGTTTAATGCGGTCACCAGTGCGGCATCGGGTATCAAGCTTCACGATTTCAACTGCGGCCTTAAGGCCTACAAGTCGGAAGTGGTTAAAAGCGTCGAGGTGTACGGCGAGTTGCATCGGTACATCCCCGTGCTGGCCAATTGGAACGGCTTCAAGGTCGAAGAAAAAATCGTGGAGCACCGGGCGCGCCGCTACGGCGTATCCAAATACGGTTGGGCGCGCTTCACCAATGGCTTGTTCGATTTGGTGACGCTGCTCTTCTTGCACCGCTACACGCGTCGCCCGCTGCATTTGTTCGGGTTTGTGGGGTTGCTGTTCGCTCTGCTGGGTGTCGGGGTACTGTTCGGCTTTGTCGTTGATTGGATGATCACGGGTTCGCTGCATGTGCGCCCGCTCATGCTCGGTGGCGTGGCCTCCATGCTGGTGGGCGTCCAATTCGTATCCATCGGTCTTTTGGGTGAATTGATCAATCAACGTTTCGTCACCTCGGCCCCGCCGCCGCCCGTGGCCGCCACGACGCCGAACGTACCAGAAGGCTAACGAGTCGTGCGCGTTCTCATCGCAGGCTGCAATGGCCTGCTCGGTCAAAACCTCCTTCGCACCGCACCCGCAGGGACCGACCTCATCGGTCTCGCCCGGCACGAAATGGCCGTGTGTGCCGATGTGTTGCCCGAGGGTGCCTATCATACCCGCGACATCGCCGACCCCGCCACCTGGGAGTTTGTGCGCACGGTCGTCCAACCCGATTTCATCCTCAACGCCGCCGCCTATACAGATGTGGATGGATGCGAGCGCGACCCGGCGCAGTGCCTGCGCGTCAACCGCGATGCCGTCCAAATGATGGCACAAACCGGTATTCCCCTCGTGCAGGTTTCAACCGATTACGTATTCGACGGCGCCAAAGGCCCGTATGGTGAAGATGATCCCGTAAACCCGCTGAGCGTGTATGGGGCCATCAAACTCGAGTCCGAGGCCGTCGCCTTGTCGGGCTCGGCACAGAGCCTCGTGGTGCGCACGATGTGGGTTTGGGGCACGGGTCAGGGAGCCAAGAAAAGCTTCACCGACTTTGTGCACGAAAGCTTTGTGCATCAAAAACCGATGCGCCTAGTGTCCGATCAAGTCGGCAACCCGACCTTGGCGGAAGATCTCGCCCGCGCCATTTGGATGTTGATCGACGCGAAATGTTCGGGAATCTACCACGCAGCCGGCTCCGAACGGGTCACTCGTTTAGAATGGGCGCAGGCGGTGGCGCAGTTCTATGGGCTTGAAGAGGCCGCGCGGGCCGAACTCATCACACCGGTCACCACAGCGGCGCTCAACTTGCCCGCGGCACGCCCGCTCGATTCAGGCTTACGCGGCGATAAGCTCGCGCGCGACACCGGCTTTCGCTTGCGCGGGTTGCACGCGCAGCTGAAGGCGCAAGCGAGCGCTGTGTAAACGAGCCAAGGTCACACAAAAAAAGCGAACCGAAAACGGTTCGCTTTTTTTGTGTCCTGACCGCGACGTGATCGCGACCTTGTCGCGCTTAGCGATCCAACGTCACCGCTTTGTTCACCATGGTGTTCGTGCGTCCTTCACGGCGTGCGCTCAAGCGCACCACGTACATGCCGCCTGCCGCCAAGCGTCCGTTTTGATCGCGCCCATCCCACACCACGTGACGCACACGCGCCCGAGGGTCAACGCTCTTAACCCACACGGTGCGACCCGCCATATCGGAGATCACCACCACCACTTTTTCCGCCTTCTCATCCAAGATCGGCATGGGCAGCGTATATCCGGAGACAGCGCCGGTGACGCGCAGGTTGAACGTTTCACTTTCGTCGGCCGATAGCTTGCGCGCGATCAAGGCATTGAGCGCCAGCGTGGCGGTGTCGGAAGAGCCCGACAAGCCGTTGGCGGTGACGATATATTGCTGATCGAATGATTGTTTGTTGGGCGTGCCCGAAATAAAACCGGTGGTTGGGTTAAAGTAGAGGCCGGTATTGGCCGCAAGACTTAGACCATTGCTTCCCAATCCGATCGACCAGTTTATGATCGGCCCCGCGCTGTTAACGGGGCGGAATCGTTCGATCTCTGCGCCCACCGCGAAATCAAACACCTCTGAATCGTAGGCGATCGATGGCGCGTTAGGAGCCACTTGGAGTGTGACGACATCGCTGCCGGTGCCGCCGGGCCCATGGGCCGTGATTGTGTAGCCTGTTGCCGCAACCACGGCGGTGGGCGTACCGGTGATGCGACCCGTGGTGGTGTTGAAGGATAAACCCGCCGGGAGTGTGGGTGAAATCGAATAGCTCGTGATGATGCCCGTTGAACCCGTGCGCGCCACGAGGGGAATGGCTGTGCCGACCGTATACACGTGCAACGTATCGGCATAACTGACCGTGGGCGCAGGCGCCGTCGTGGCGAGATTCACGACATCGCTGCCGGTGCCGCCGGGGCCGTGCACGGTGATGGTATAATCTGTCGCCGCGACCAAGGCTTTAGGCGTGCCCGAAATGCGGCCCGACGTTGTATTGAAAAACAAGCCGGCCGGGAGTGCCGGTGAAATTGAATACCGCGTGATGATGCCCGTGGCGACCGTGCGCGCCACTACGGCAATCTCTGCATTTAAGGGAAAGCTCAAAGCGCTATCCGCATAGGTCACCGTGGGAGCCACTGGGGTTGTGGCGATATTCACAACATCGCTCCCCGTACCGCCAGGGCCGTGGGCCGTGATCGTATAATCCGACGCCGCCACCAAGGTTTTAGGTGTGCCCGAAATGCGGCCCGACGTGGTGTTAAAAACTAGGCCATCTGGGAGCGCGGGCGAGATCGAATAATGCGTGATGATGCCCGTCGCCCCTGTTCTTGACACGGTTTCAATGAGTAAGCCCAAAGAAAAGGTAAGGGGAGCGTCTGCATAGGTAATCGTGGGGGCAGGCGTGGTCGTCGTGATCTGTAGCGTCGTCTGTCCTTGCGTACCGCCGTGCCCTGTAGCCGTAATGGTATAGGTGGTGGCGGTGGTGACAGCGCTCGCAGGGCCAGAAATGCGGCCCGTGGTCTTGTTAAACTGAAGGCCTGTGTTGGCCGTCAGATCGGGTGAAATCGCCCAGGACAACACGGCGCCACCGTTATTCACTGGACTCACGAATGAATTTCCGGTTCCCACCGTGAAGCTCACGCTGCTGGGAGTATACCACACGATTGGGGTTGCCGCGCGCACCGTGATCGACACCGTGAACTCAGAATAACCGGTCCCATTGCTGGCGCGAATGATCGGGGCGAAAAGGCCGACTTCGGTGGGCGTTCCAAAAATATTGCCCGTGGTGCTGCCCATGCTGATGCCCGCCGGGAATCTCCCGGATGACACCGTGTAGGTCAATCCTGTCGGAGCCGGCGTCACGAACAAGAAGCTCGGGCGATTCATCGTCATGCCCTCGTTGACAGTATAAACGCCAGTGGGGGCCGCATAGTTCAGCGTGCCCCAAAACGGATCGACGGCAAGAGTGAGCCTAAACGTGAGGACGCCATCGGGGTTTACCCCGGTGACGGTGTATTCAGTAGCTGCCGTAATTTCGGTTGGGGTTCCGTTGATGACGCCTGTGCCGGCGTCGAACGCTAGGCCGGGGGGTAATTCAGGGGTGATGGTCCAACTTGAGATGGTGCCACGATTGATTCGTGGTTCGAGCGAGACCGAGGCTGCCACGGTGAAGGTTTGCGGTGTCACATAATCGAAATCGGGTCGCTCGATTGAGGAAGTCAGAACCGACCCGACAGGGCCCGTAATGACGGCCTCTCTCGTGCCCCACGCGAGGGAGGTGAGCGTTTCGGTACCTTCCGTCGTTTCATCCCAACTTTCGCCGTCGGGTGATGTGAGAATCGTGCCGGCATCACCCACGACTACGAATTGGCCGCCCGTCCATACCACGGCATTGAGGCCTTCGGTGGTTTTGGTCGACTGCTTAACCCAACCTTTGTCTTTAGAATTAGTGAAAACGGCACCTTCAGCACCGACCAAGATCGGCGCTTCGGCCCCAAAGCCAACCGCTCTAATCGAGGTGAGGGGGTCCAAGGTTACGGAAGTCCACACCTCACCATCCACTGAAGAAAACACGATCCCTTCATCACCAGCGGTGATGAATTGGCTGCCGGTCCAGGCTACACCTCTGAGCGTACCTTCTCCTCCGCCTTTCCCATCGCTGAGGGAGCGCAGGGTCCACCGCTCGCCATCGGTCGAGGTCAACACAGTGTTGAGGGCACCCACGGCCACAAACAGTTCTCCGTTAGTGGCCACGCCGTTTAAATGGTCTTCGACTTTAGATTCTCCATCGCTCCAGCGCACACCATCGGTCGATATCTTGACC
>JBIIWL010000288.1:0-2828 GCA_044338885.1 Fibrobacteria bacterium | reverse complement strand
GGTGATGCCGGGGGCGCGTGCTCTGGTGTTCAACACCGGTTTTCAGGCCAACCTGACGGTGGTCTCCGCCTTAGGCGAGCGTCTCGGTGGTGTGTTCGCCGACAAATACGCCCACGCCAGTGTGGCCGAAGGCCTCAGGGTTTTACCGCGTACAACTCCCTTTCATCGTTTCGCCCATAACGATGTCGATCATCTCGAAACGTTGTTGAAGGCCCATCAGCCCGCCGCCGGTGGGCTTGTAGTGGCCGAGACGCTTTATAGCATGGACGGAGACACCGCGCCCTTTGAGGCGTTATGTGCGTTGCAGAAACGGTATGGGTTTTGGATGCTGCTCGATGAGGCGCATTCCACGGCAGCGTGGCCCGGCTTACATTCCCAAGGCTTCAACGGGATTCCCGAACGCACACTGCTGCTCGGAACGTTCGGCAAGGCGCTGGGCAGCTTCGGGGCTACGTGTTGGGTGCGCCCGAGATTCGCGAGACGCTCATCAACTTTGGCCGCGGCTTTATTTTCAGCACCGCCTTACCTCCCGCCGTGCTCGGTGCGAACAGCGCCGCACTGCAGATCGTATCAGACGCGACCGAATCATGGCGCACCACAAAACTGGCATCGATTTCAGCGTTTGCCCGCACAGAATTGAACCGCCGTGGGTTGATGACCGGTGAGGCACGTGCACACATCTTGCCCATTGTACTCGGGTCGCCTGAACGCGCCATCGCCGTTTCTGGCGCGCTGCTGCGGGCGGGCTATCATGTGCCGGCCATTCGCCCCCCCACTGTACCATCTGGCACCGCACGCCTGCGTCTGAGCCTCACGGCCGCGTTTTCTGAAGCCGACGTGCTCGCGCTGGTTGAGGCGCTGGCACACGCTGTGCAAGGCGCAGAGGGCGAATCGTGAGCGGCTCGATCACCTCCCCACCTAAGATGACGACCACTCCCTTGAACCCGTTAGTGGTCTGGATGGGGGGGTGGGTGTCGTCGCTCGGGTGTTGGGAAACCCAGTTACGCGCGGCCTTTCCGGATTTTGACCACGAGTTCGTGGACACCCACGATGTGTTGGACGCGGCGGTGCCTCCACCGTCTGTGGTCGGTTCGGCCCGTGACGGTCAAGATGCGGTTCAACCTTCACGACCGCGCCTCGTGGCCGCATGGTCGCTGGGGTCACTGCGCGTGCATCGGTGGATGGCCGATGGCGTCTGGCCGGTACATGTGCCGGTGTTGTCGCTGTGTCCCGTCTTTCGGTTTGTGCCACTCGGTACCGCCGGTACGTTCGGCGAATCCATTCTGCTCCGCATGGAACAGAAGTTGGGTGTGGAACGCGAGATGGTGTTACGCGACTTTTGGCGGCGCATGCCCAAGGCTTCGGCCATGCCACCCGACTGGGAGGCTGCGTGGATTGTCGGCACGCGCCGCTATGATGATGCCAGCGTACTGCGGGCCTTGCAATACTTACGGCTTGAGCATGCCGATGTCGACACATTGGCGTCCGTGCCGGCGCGGTGGGAACTGATTGCGGGTGAGCACGATCGCCTCGCCGCCTTGAGCTCCTGGGCCGACACGTTGCCGACACACGCGCGTTTGACGGTGCATCCCGGCGGGCATATTCCTTTTTGGGAGTGTCCCGACCTAATGGCCGCGGCCCTCAATCGGCTTGTCGGGCGCGGCGAGGTTATGAACCACCCTGATGACAGGGGGGCGGTATGACCGTATCGGAGGGTGCCTCGTTTCATGCTTTACGGTTTGGCCGGTCTGCGGCGCGCTACGAGGCCCAAGCTGGCGTGCAGGCCCGAATGGCCGAGGCGCTGTTGTCTTTGTGGGGCGACCGCCCCGCGCCCTCACGCGTTCTCGAATTCGGGTGTGGCACTGGTTTGCTGACGCGCCGCCTGCGCGCGCGCTTTCCTGCATCCTCACACCTCGCGACCGATGCTTCGCCTGAGATGATGGCCCTCGCGAGAGACGCCGCGCGGTTGTCGGTCGCAAACAACACAGATTTACGCCAGACTCCTCGCGAGGAAGGGCCATTAGCCTTCGCCACGCTCGATGCTTGTGGTGAATTGACTTCTCTACACGCTCTGCCAGCCGTCTCAGCATCGCTTCCGGTTGAGTTAGTGGCGTCGGGAGCGCTCGTGCAATGGTTCCCCGACCTTGCGACCCACCTTCGGTTTGCCGGCCTGTGTGCCGCGCCGCAGGCGGCGTACTTGGTCTCGGGTTTTGACCGCGAGAATTTTCCCGAACTCAACACCTTATTGTCTGAACCACCGTTTTCGTACCGCAACTTTCCGGGGCACACCTACACGGGGGTTGTGCGCGCGGCGGCAGAATCGGGGTGGACCGTGTCGGGATTTTTGGGATGGGACGACGTGCAAGTCTTACCCGATGCGCGCGCGGTACTGCGGCTGATGCAAGATTTGGGCTCTGTGCGCGACCCCCGTGAAGGTGGCCGCATGACGCGCGAGAACCTTGCATACTTGTTGTCG
This sequence comes from Fibrobacteria bacterium, assembly GCA_044338885.1. GTDB lineage: Bacteria > Fibrobacterota > Fibrobacteria > UBA11236 > UBA11236 > UBA11236. The sequence goes on along the minus strand of JBIIWL010000288.1, from coordinate 352 downwards.
GAATATGAGCAGCGGTTCGCGGTGGAAGGCGGCGTCCGTCTCACGTGGAAGCCGTGGGCGGCTCTATTGGTGCGCGTTTCCTAGTAGGGATCCGCCAAGGACCCGATTTCGGGTAGTGAATCGCTATTCCGAACCCACACATTGTCATGCTCCTCCACTGCAATTTCTCCAAGGTAGAGGCTGTCTTTCCTCGTGTTGAACCGGTAGGCCCAAGAATTATTTCGGGTCTCGAGATTCAGGATGCTATCGGATTGATAGAGAGAATCCTGGTCGAAGGTGAATTTCCACGCCCATCCTGAATACGGAATGCCGTTTCGTAATGTCAACATCTTGCCGTGATCTTGGGTCATGA
>JBIIWL010000159.1:0-5013 GCA_044338885.1 Fibrobacteria bacterium | reverse complement strand
CCTTGGAAATGGACCTGACGACGGACGAAGTCGCCCGCGTTGCCGCAGAATTGTTCTGCGACCCGGTGACCGAGGTCTTTACCATCGGAACCCCGGCGGCAGACCATGCGCTCCCCGGTTTTGATTGGGCTTTAGAGGCGGGCTTTAAACCTGGCGTCACCGACAACGTGGGCCGCTCGGCCCGCGAAGGCATCGCCGACGCCCTGTCGGCTTCGGGTCGCACCCTCGGTGAGGACGATAAGGTGTACGCGGGCCGTCAGGTCCTCCTGAAGGGCACGCTTACGCGCGACCAAGCCGTGCGCGTGGCCACAGCCCTGCTCGCCAACCCGTTGATCGAAACGTGGCAAGTGGTGCCGCGCGCGGAGTGGGATTCGAAGGTTGGCATCGCTTCGCAATCGCGTAAGGTCGTGGTCCCCCACACCCCCGGTGTCAAAACCATCCCCCTCCCCGAGGCCCCCGCGGCCTTGGAAAAACTTTCGCACGAAATGCTCCTCGCGCTGACGCTCGAAGAGATGCAGGCCGTGCGCGCACACTTTGCTGATGCGAGCCATCGCGCGGCACGCGAGGCCGCGGGTTTACCCCCCGACCCGACCGATGTTGAATTGGAAATGATCGCTCAAACATGGAGCGAACACTGCAAGCACAAGATTTTCGCCGCAGACGTCGAGTATACAGATGCCGACGGCACCACGTCGACCATCAATTCGTTGTACAAGACCTTTGTGAAAGCGGCGACCAACGCCGTGCGGCCCAAAGCACCGTGGCTTAAATCTGTCTTCACCGACAACGCGGGGATCATTGCCTTTGCGGACGGTTGGGACGTGGCCATGAAGGCCGAAACGCATAACTCACCGTCGGCGCTCGACCCCTTCGGTGGTGCCATGACCGGCATCGTGGGCGTGAACCGCGACATCCTCGGTTGTGGCATGGGCTGCAAGCCGATCTTTAACACCGACGTGTTCTGTTTCGCCTCGCCGCACCGCGACGCGGATTCCAAACCCGTTCCCGAAAAGCTGCACCACCCCAAGCGCTTGTTTAAAGAAGTGCATCGCGGCGTAAAAGACGGCGGCAACGAGTCGGGCATTCCGACGGTGAACGGCAGCATCGTGTTCGACGAACGCTACTTGGGCAAGCCCTTGGTGTTCTGCGGCACGGGCGGCTTGATCCCCTCGATGTTGCACGGTAAGCCGTCGCACGAAAAATCGATCGTACCCGGCGACCGCATTGTGATGGCCGGTGGCCGCATTGGTAAAGACGGCATTCACGGCGCCACGTTCTCTTCGATCGCCCTCACGGAGGCCTCCCCGGTTTCCGCCGTGCAGATCGGTGACCCCATCACGCAGAAAAAAATGTCGGACTTCTTGCTCGAAGCCCGCGACCTCGGTTTGTTCCGCTTTGTGACCGACAACGGCGCCGGCGGCTTGTCGAGTTCGCTCGGTGAGATGGCGCGTGAGAGCGGTGGCTGTGAGCTGCACCTCGACAAAGCCCCTCTCAAGTATGCGGGCCTTGACCCGTGGGAAATTTTGGTCTCCGAAGCGCAAGAGCGCATGTCGTTCGCGGTGCAGCCTGAACACTGGGACGCGTTCGAAAGCTTGGCCAACCGCCGCGACGTCGAGGTTTCGAACCTCGGTATCTTCACGGACTCAGGTCGCTTTGAGTGCTATTACGAAGGCAAACCCGTGTGCCGCATGGACATGGAGTTCTTACACGAGGGCAACCCCAAGCTGCACCTGAAGGCGCGCTGGACGCCGCCGACCCACCTCGATCCGCCTGCGGCCTCCGTTGCCGCGCGCGATGTAAACAGCGATGCGCTCGCCTTGCTGGGTACGCTCAATATTTGCTCCAAAGAAACCTGGGTGCGTCAGTACGACCACGAGGTGCAAGGCCAAAGTGTGGTCAAGCCCTTTATGGGCAAAGAGAACGACGGCCCCAGCGATGCCGCCGTCATCAAACCGTTGCAAGACCGCAAAGAAGGCCTCGTCGTTTCGCACGGCCTTGTGCCGCGCTATAGCGATATCGACGCCTACCACATGGCAGCCGCTTCGGTCGACGAAGCGGTGCGCAACGCGGTGGCAGTTGGTGGCGAACCGGGCAAGCTGGCCGCACTCGATAACTTCTGCTGGCCCGACCCGGTTGAATCCGCCGAAACGCCGGATGGCCAATACAAAATGGCCCAACTCGTGCGCGCCAATCAAGCGTTGTACGACATCTGCCTCGCCTACGATCTGCCCTTGATCTCCGGTAAAGACTCGATGAAGAACGACTATGGTCGCGGCGCGACCAAAATCAGCGTGCCGCCCACGTTGATGGTCACCGTCATCGGCCCCACACCCGACGCGACTAAAACCGCCACCATCGATTTCAAAAAAGCGGGCGATGTCGTGTACGTGTTGGGGACGACCAAAGAAGAGCTCGGGGGGTCGGAGTATTATGGCCTTCTGGGTGCGGTGGGGCAAACGGTTCCGGTCACGGACTTTGCCGCCAACTTCGCTCTGTATAAAAAGTTGTTCGCCGTCATTCAGGCCGGCCTTGCCCGCTCGGTTCACGATTGCTCGGATGGCGGCCTGTGGGTCGCCCTTGCCGAATCTGCCATGGCGGGTCGCCTCGGGCTTAACGCCGATGTCGACCTCGCGCCGCACGCGGGTCACTTGACGGATGCGGGCCTGCTCTTTGGCGAAAGCCAAGGACGTTTTGTGGTCTCGGTCTCGCCCGATCACACGGCAGCGTTCGAAGCGGCGCTCGCCGGTTCGGCGTTTGCTCGCGTCGGCACTGTGACGGCAGACACCACATTGGCGCTAAGCCGCGGAACCCGCACCGTGATCAACACCACTATTGACGCCGCCTTCACCGCCTGGCGCAAGCCGTTGGATTTTTAAGATGACTAAGCCTCGCATCGCTATTCTCACCGGCTACGGCATCAACTCCGACGTCGAACTGGCCTACAGCTTCAACCTCGCAGGTGGTGACGCCGAGCGCGTGCATTTGCACGACGCCATCGACGGCCGCGTGAACCTTGAAGACTTTTCCATCGTCGCCGTACCGGGTGGCTTTTCGTTTGGCGATCACATCGCCAGCGGTCGCGTGTTCGCCAATCGCCTGCGCTATAAGCTCGGGGATACCCTCCTGCGCCTACGCGACAAGAAGGTGCCGATCATCGGCATTTGCAATGGATTTCAGGTTTTGGTGAAGTTGGGTTTATTACCCGGCACCGAGCCCGCGTCCTTCACGCAAACCTGCACCCTGACGTACAACGACTCCGGCCGTTTTGAAAATCGCTGGTGTCATTTAAAGACTGATGCGAACGTCACCAGCCCTTGGCTCAAGGGCATTTCCCAGATCTACCTCCCTGTGCGCCACGGCGAGGGCAAATTCATACCGGGCAGCCCTGAGCTTTTAGCCGAACTTGAGGCCAACGGGCAAACCTGCTTGCGATACTGCAACGCCGATGGCAGCGAACCCACCGGGTTTCCCGCTAACCCCAATGGGTCTACCGGCCATATCGCGGGGCTTGTCAGTCGGGATGGCCTGGTATTCGGCCTCATGCCACACCCCGAAGCGCACGTTCTGCCCACGCAGCACCCGCAGTGGCAGCGTGAGGGGCAAAAGGCCGAGGGCGACGGATTACAAATCTTCCGCAACGCCATCGAACACGTTCGCTGATTCTATATCACTGATCAAACAAATAATATTTCGTAGTATAGGGTATCATGAGCATAGCGATCATCACGGGTGCCGCAGGCCTCATTGGAAGCGAAGCGGTGCGGTTTTTCCACGAGCAAGGGTACGATATCGTCGGGGTGGACAACAACCTCCGCGAGTACTTCTTCGGAAAAGACGGCTCCACCCTGTGGAACCGTGAACAATTGATCAAGGCCTTGCCTCGCTACACGCATCATGATTTCGATATTCGCGACGCAGCGGCGGTCGATGGTCTGTTTGCCAAGTATGGCAAAGAGGTCGCCGTCGTGATCCACACCGCGGCTCAACCGTCTCACGATTGGGCCGCGCGCGAGCCCTTCACCGATTTCCACGTCAATGCGACCGGCACGCTTCACATGCTCGAGGCCTGCCGTAAACACGCCCCCGCGGCCGCCTTCATTTTCACGAGCACCAATAAGGTATACGGAGACACCCCCAACTCCCTGCCGCTTGTGGAAACCGAAACACGCTGGGAAATCAATCCTGACCACGCATTCTTCGAACACGGGATCGATGAGAGCATGAGCATCGATCAATCCAAGCACAGTCTTTTTGGTGCTTCGAAAGTCGCGGCGGATATTTTGGTGCAAGAATACGGCCGTTACTTCGGCATGAACACCGCCGTGTTCCGCGGCGGCTGCCTCACCGGCCCGGCGCACTCGGGGGCCGAACTGCACGGCTTTCTGGCCTACCTGGTCAAGTGCGCGCTGACCGGACGCGAATACACGATCTTTGGGTACAAAGGCAAACAGGTCCGCGACAACATCCACAGCAACGACCTCATCTCGGCCTTCGGCCGCTTCGTCGCCGCGCCCCGGAGCGCGGTTGTCTACAACATGGGCGGCGCGCGTTACAGCAACTGCTCAATGCTTGAGGCCATCTCCGCCATCCGCACGATTTCAGGGCGCGAACTAAAATTCAAACTCTCCGACGAAAACCGTTCGGGTGATCACATTTGGTGGATTAGCGACGTCCGCAAGTTCCAGGCTGACTACCCGGGATGGACTCATCAGTACGACATTAACCGTCTTCTCAGTGAAATCGTGACGGCCACCGCCGAACGCGAGGGGATCCGGCTCTAGTCGAGCCGCTTAGTCCGCCGCCATGGATTACACCCGAATTTACGAGTACCGTTTTCGCGATGTACCCGATGACCAAAAAGCGGCGGCGTGGCGCAACATCGCCCGTCACGTCATGGGGTTGATGCCCGGCGCACGCCGTGTTCTCGACCCATCCGCCGGCCGTTGCGAGTTCGTCAATCACGCAGACGCCGCAGAAGTTTGGGCTGTCGACATGGAGGAGAAATTCCTCGCG
>JBIIWL010000158.1:0-5019 GCA_044338885.1 Fibrobacteria bacterium | reverse complement strand
CGCCTGCTTGGGCGAGAACGCGTTAGACCTAGAAGAAGCGTCACGCGTGAGCGCCTTGCTCGACCTGTCTCCCGACGTGACCGAAACGTTGACGGCCTACGCCGACAAAGGCGAAGCCGCTCCCGCAGTGCCGCAAGAGCCGCTGCAGTACCGCTTTCAGGAAATCATTTATGTGTACGGAAAAACCATCAAGGAATTGATTGAAGAAAAATTCGGACCCGGCATCATGAGTGCGATCGACTTTACGATGGATATCGAAAAAGTCCCCGACCCTAAAGGCGACCGCGTCAAGATCACGATGAATGGAAAGTTCCTCGGCTACAAGAAATGGTAAAGCCCACGGCCTTCTGACCGAAAACCAGTTGGCCCCCAAACGCCCTATGATTGACCCCCACCACGCCCCCAACGACCACACAAGGAGAGACCTCATGCATACCCCCCAAACCCGCCGCAGTTTTATGACCGTGGCATCCATCGCCCTAACGCTTTTCGCCGTCACGGCGGTTCATGCCGCACCGCCCGAAGGCTCGGCTTACGCCATGCCGCAACCCGCATTTTTCGGTCAAGTGCGCCCGCGCACCGAACTGGATCATAAAGGCCTCTACGATACCTCCTCGAACAAATCGCTCCTCAATACCCATGTGCGCACTCGCCTAGGTTTTACGGCCACACCGTCGTTGAACGTTCAACTCAAGGTTGAGTTGCAAGACACGCGCGTGTTCGGAAGCGAAACGGGTACGCCCCCCCATGCGGCTACGGTATCAAACTCTAAGGGTGTCGATCTTTTGCAAGGTTACGTCGCCGTAACCGAAGGCCCGGTTACCATGGTACTCGGCCGTCAGAAAATGCAGCTCGGCGCGGGCCGCTACCTGTCTACGCTCGAATGGCACCCCTATTCGCGCGCGTTTGATGGTGTCTCGGCAAACTGGAGCATGGAATCCGCAGACCTTACGGCATTTAGCTTCGTCGTGAGCGATAGCTTAACCACAACCACAAATGATCGCCTCGTGCTCTCTGGCTTACACTACAACCGCCAGATGAGCGAGAACCTCACGGTTGAAGCGTCGGTGTTCCACGATCAGAGCCGCCTGCGTACCGTGGTGAGCGGCGATAGCTCGACACGTTATGACCTCGTCATCGCGGGCCAGCGCGTGGTGGGTAAAGCCGGTATGTTTACGTTCGAAGAAGAGTTCATGTGGCAGGCTGGTAAGGTCCATTATGCCGGCGCCAGCAAGAACAGTGAGGCCTGGCAGCTCGCCGTGCGCGCCGGTATCGCATTGCCGAAAGTCAAGGCGAACATCGGTGTTGACGCCATGAGCGGCGATAAAGACGCGACCGACGATAAGAATACCATGTACCGCTCGAACTACAACTTCGGCCACGCCTACTTCGGTTGGATGGACTACTTCTTGGCGAACCCGCGCTTCGGTGTGATCGACTATCGAGCCGACGTATCGGCGCCCATTTGGAAGGGTGAATCGCGTTCGGCTACGTTGTTCGCGCAATACCACTATTTCACGCCGCAGAACGCGCCCTCTGGTTCTGATGACGCCTACGGGCAGGAAATTGACGCGGAAGTTCATTTTAGCCTGTACCCGCGTTCAAATATCGTGCTCGGTGCCGGCGTCTTCCTCCCCGGTGACAACGCCTTCCGCCTCCCCGCCGCTAAATTGGCTGCCAATCAGAAAGACGGACCGGGTTACTTCTTCTACTTCATGCCCGTGTTCAACTTCTAAGGATCAAACCGTCAGCGTGTAGCTGTCAGGTATCAGCACACAAAAAAAGGAGGGCCAACAGGTCCTCCTTTTTTGCTGTAGCCTCTGATGAAATACTCTGATTGATCAGGCCTAAGAGCAGATCTTAATCCCCAATCGCGTCGTCGATGGCTTCATCGATTTTGCGGTCGACCTTGGCATCGATCTTTTCGCCGGCACGCTGCAGGTGGCCGCTTTCAGGCTCTACGGCGGGCGCTACTGACGGGGGCGGCGATTCGACCTTACGCTCGATGATGGTGGTTTTTTCGGTCTCGGTGCGTGTGCCACAGGCCGAGAGCGCGAGAATCGTAGCGGGTACAGCGAACGCCAGCAGGCTTTTAACGAGATTGATTGTCATGAACACTCCTCAGTCGATGTGGTGGGCCTCGGACTTTAACAGGGACGCTCTCACACACAAATCGGGTGTCACCCTACTCTCTCAAAAAGCGGCAGTTCCAGGATTATTTGGGGGGTGGAGCCCTCACACCAACATGGGCTTCACGTGTGAGGGCGGTTTAAGGTTATGACCATTGTGGGCTGACCGCTGACTGCAGCTCGCTCAGGGCTTTAAAACGCTTGCGCCAAATCGATCAGCCACTGATCGGGCGCGCTTCCGCCACCCGGGCGGCCCCACGCCAAATCAAGACGCAACGTAAAGATGCCGAACAACGGATAGCGGATGCCACCGCCAACTGCGATGCCACGGCCAAACCCCGAGTTTAAAAAGTCGGCAGATAGTTCGGTCTTCTCTTCGCGTAAGTTCCAGACCTTACCATAATCCACAAAAGGAACGAACTCCATCGGCTTGAAGAACCCGATCACGCCGCGCGGCGACATCCAGGGAAAGTCGAGCGGTCGCAGGCGTAGTTCGGCCGATCCTAACACGTAGGCCGGCTCGATCGGTGATTCGGTGAGCTGACAAGAGCCGGAAGGGGGAGCGGCCTGGTCGGGGCAGAGCTGGCGGAATCCGTAGCTACGCACGCCACGTGGCCCTCCCAAAAAGAAGCGCTCAGAGTTTTGGCCACCCGCACCAAAGAATCGTCCCCCATCTAAACGCACCGCGCCGACGAACTGAGGGTAGCCGGGAATGTGCGTATAAAAGGCGGTGCGCGTTTCTAGCCAGGTGTGACGGTTGGTGAGCGAGCGCAAAGATCCGCGCTCGTACACCGCGGCACCGTTACCAAGGGTGAAGGCCAGGCGCGAACCCTGGGTCGGGTTGAGTGGGTGATCGAGGAAGGTGAGAAACGCCGTGTTGGCGAGCGTGAGCAAGCCCCCGTTTTCTCTCTCCAAAGCCCCATTGGTATCGGCCACCACGCGGCTTTTGTATTCGAGCTCCGCCCCGCTGACCCAACGCAACCAATAATTGAAGTTACGCGAGAGACTCGCCAAGTTGGAGGCTCGAAAGTCACCCCCAAAAAGCGGCTCTCCCGGCAATTGGTCTTGATACCATTCCGTGGTCAAATCGTTATCGAAGCGCAGGAGACTTCCAAACAAGAGCGGTGAGCCGTACCCAAGTGTGGCCATCTGGCGCCGCTGGGCAATACTCGCGCCGGCGCGGCCTTCTTGCAAAGTACCGGCCAGGTTCGAGTGCGACGCTTGCGCCGAGATGCCAAACCCATATTGAGTTTCATAGAACACGGAGCCACCCAGCTTTCCGGGCACCTTTTCTTCAGCTTCCAAAATCAGGCGGCTTCGTCCGCCCGCGCCTGAATCACGCGCGGCGCCCGTTGAGTCAAGCCGTTCATCCTCAAGGCGGATGAGATTGAATTGACCGGTTGACTGAAGCTTTTCAATGACTTCGTCATTGAGGCCGATGCGCAAGGTGTCGCCACGTTGGTAGGTAAAGAACGAGCGGAGGAGCGATTCGCGAGTCAACCCTTGTAACCCTTCGACATCGGGCTGCCCGGTGGTCGAGGTGCGACGTGACCGAATGATCAAGGTGTCGAAGACTACGGCCTCGCCGCGCTCTACGGAATACAATACGGTTGCGGTAAAAGCCGAGTCGCGCAAGATCAGGTTTTGACGGACTTCCGCGCGCACAAACCCTGCGTTACCAAAAATGCGCCTGATTTCTCGGCTATCGCGGATCACGTCGGCTTCATTGAAGACGCGCCCGGTCTTCGCTCGCAAGGTAGGGTTGCCGGGAATGAGGCCCGCAGAGTCGCCATCGACGATAATTTTTATTTCGCCGTAGCGATAGCGTTCCCCTTCGACGATGGTGATGGGCACGGACCAATCACGCGAATCCGAGCCTTCGACGAGCGTCGCTTGCACGCGCGCATCGAGCCATCCGCGCTCTTGATAATGCCGTTCCACAAGCCATTCGGCATCGGTAGCCCATTCCAGCACATCATCACGTCGAAGCTCCCGCGGTTCCTCGGGTGTCAGGTTACGCAGCACCGCCCCGCTGAACGAGGTATTGCCGATGAACTCGGGGCGAAGGGCGGAGAGAGCGGGAGATGATAAGATGAGTAAGAAGCAAAAAGCATAAAACATGAAACATGAAATCTGAAAGACAGTTGACTTGAGTCTTCTCACTAAGGATGCGAAGTTTGGCGCGTCAGCCGGTGGCCGCGCGATTACTTTCATAGTTCCACCATCATTCCGCATTGTCTACGCCCTCCTCTTTCTTCGCCCACCACTCGCCCCAATAGGCGTAGTTGTAGAAGAGGCCGATCTTGCGTTCGATTTCGTCGGTTTCAAAGCTTCCGAGCCGCACGGGTTTGGTTTCGATGGAGACTGCGGCTCTGAGGTTATTATCTAAGCGTCGCCGCCAGGCCGAGTCGCGCAGCGTCGACGGCAAAGGCAGTCTCCATTCCAAAGCCACCATGTTTTCCATCGGGCTCGAGAGGTCCTGCGAATTCAGGTGATAGCCAGATCGGATTTTGATGCGAAGCCGCCGGTATTCGCGACTGGTGAGGGCGAGGCTCAAGGCCTCACCGACAGAGTCGGTGTTTGACGCGTCCGGTGAAAGCGAGCCGAGTCCGGTGAAGTCTGCGGTTTCGACCCATGCGCCCCAGAAGGGCCCGAGTAATCGATTGATTTCGCGGCTGATGGTCGGTTCGAGTAAAGTGATCGCTCGTTCGCCATAACCACGGGTCTCGCCGCCGGCAATTGAGGCGTCATAACAGCCGCGTTGTACCGAGTACAAAATGGCGGCTACGTTCGCCCCTGCACCATAAGCGCCGCCGCAGTCGCTGTCGTATGAGAACTGCATATCGTTGAGTAAGCCGTCCAATCGCGTGATGACCGTGCACGAGTCAGT
>JBIIWL010000157.1:0-5029 GCA_044338885.1 Fibrobacteria bacterium | reverse complement strand
CGCGTGAGGCTGAAGATCGCATCCGCGCGTTGGAAGAATCCTTTGGCAGACTGTCAGGTGAGGCCGCCCGGCTTGAAGAAGAGTGGGTGAAAGCCCGCAGCGCCGCCGACGAAAAGAAAGAAGCCCTAGAATCGGCGCGCGAAACCACCACGTCGTTCAAAGACCAATTCACGCGCCGAGTCGATGAAGCCTCAGCCGCCGTGTCCACGGATTTCCCCGTAGGCATGGAAGCGCGCTTGCTGGCCTACTCTCGCGTTTCGGAAGCCTTGGAATCCGATTCAGCGGATGTGATGTCGGCGCTCAAATTGTTCTGGAGAGCCGGGCTCTCGCGCCTTGACCTCACTCATTCTCGCACACTCGAGTCACGCCAAACCCAGTTTGAAGATGGGCGTGCCGTCAGCGCCTGGCGCTTGCGTTTGGGCACCGTGTTCGTCGCCGAACTCGAAAAAGAAGGCCAAGGCGCGTCACAAATTCTGTTGCGCACCGGGAGCCTCCAGGGTAAAACCTTCGCGTGGCGTCAAAACTTGGCCGGCTCCAACAACGATGCGTTGCGCGATGCCGTGCAAGCGGCCGTTCAAAACAAGCCTGTAGCGGTCATCCCCTTCGACGTGCTGCAGTTCCGCAGCACAGGGTCGGGCTTCACCCGCGGCGAAACCGAATCGGCTTGGGAACAGTTTAAGGTCTGGTTCAAGGCGGGCGGCGTCACGCTGTACCCGCTCTTCGCCGTCGGGTTCCTCGGATTGTTCTTGATCATCGAACGATTGATTTTCTACTCGCGCCGGTCGACCAATACCGAAAAGTTCATGCAAACCTTCAAGGCGTATGCCGATCGCAACGACTACGAAGGCGCGGCGGCCTTCGCCGCCAAATCCAAGAGCAGTCTTGCCCGCGTCATGGAAGCAGTGGCGGTCAACGCCCGCGGCACCCGTGACCACGCCGAGCGTGCTGTTCAAGAAGCCCTTCTAAAAGAAGTGCCAGCCCATGAACGGCGGCTCTCCATGCTCGCCGCCACCGGTACGGCCTCGCCCCTGCTCGGCCTTTTGGGCACCGTCGCAGGCCTTGTGACCTTGTTTAAAACCATGAACCAACTCGGCGGTAGCGATCCGAAACTGCTCTCAGGCGGTATTTCCGAAGCGCTCATCAACGCCGAAACAGGTCTCGCCATCGCCATTCCGGTGCTGCTCGTTCACGGTTGGCTTTTGGAAAAATCGGATGCGCTCAACGCAACGCTTTCTTCGAACAGTCTTGAATACCTGAACAAAATCTGGCCGGAGGGATAGACGCGTGCTGGATATCATTCTGGATACGTGGGATCAAGGCGGCATCGTATTGGTGCCGATCTTTCTGGCCGCGTTCTGGGGCTTCGTGCTCGTGCTGCGCACATGGTTCCGCATGGGATGGGGCCGGGGTGAATCCTCCTTGATCCCCCGATTCGAAGATGTCGCGCGCCGGCTCGAAGCCGGCGACGAAGCGGGCGCGCGCTCGGCGGTTGCGGCCATGCCGGGCGTAGCCGGATTTGGTGCCGATTTGATTTTAAAGCATCGCACGCTTCCCGAAGACTCGCTGCAGGCGCTGCTCCAGGAAAAACTCTCGCATCGCCTGTTCCTCATGGAGCGCCATATTCCGCTCATTCAATCACTGGCCGCTGCAGCACCGTTACTCGGCCTACTCGGCACCGTCAGCGGCTTGATCCATACCTTCCAAGCGATGAAAGAGTTCGGCAGCGGCAACTCGCAGCTCCTCTCGCGCGGCATTTCCGAAGCCCTCATCGCGGCCCAAACGGGCCTGCTCGTTGCCATCATTCTCATCCTGCTTGGTCATCGGCTCGAAGGCCGCATCACGTGGCTCAAAGACCAAACCGAGTATGGCGTTACGCTGTTGCTGAACCGTGTCTTGCGCGCGCCTACGGGTGAAGGTGAGACACAGAAAGGGCTGCGCCCGTGAAATCCTTCCTGATCCCCTCTCGCCGCAAGACCGGCTTTCACATTGATGTGGTCCCCCTCATCGACGTGGTGTTCGTAATCTTGATTTTCAACATCATGAGTTCGACCCTGACCCAACAAACCGGCGTCGACGTCGACAAGCCGAAGGCGCAATCTGCGGGCGAACTCAATCGACAGAGCATTCTGGTGGCGGTCACCCGCGATGGATTGATTCACGTCAACGAGCGGCAGGTCGACCCCGCAGGCCTCGAAGACGTGCTCAAAAACTTGCTGGCGAACAACCCGACCGGTGAAGTCGTCATCGTCGCCGACCGCGAATCGAACACGGGCATTCTCGTGAGCGTGATGGATGCCAGCAATCTGGCCGGCGCCAAAAAAATCTCTGTCGCCGCCCTGTCTCAATAATCTCACCTCGTCCGCACCGGAAACCCAGACCTCATGAAACCTTTGGCGCGCAACCTGCTCATCGGCACCGTCTCCGCCCTCACGGCGGGTTTGGCGACCGTGGCCCTGCCGCTCCTCAACTATGCGATGCACGGCCGGTCGGATAAAAAAGAGCAGATCCGCGTGGTCGCCGAGGTCAGTGTCACGCGCACGCTCGAGCCGCCCAAACCCCGCGCTCAGCCGCTCCGCACGGTCCAGCAACCCAATCGTGCTCGACCCGCCCCCTCCAACCTCCAGCCCGGCCCACGCTTTGCCATGGATCTGGCCGTCATGGGTTCAGGGGGCGCGGCGGCTCCGCTTGAACTCATCAATCGTAAGAGTGGCTCCGGCGGGGTCGGTGAAACGGGCGTGGACGAAAAACCGTCTCCCAACACACCGCCGCCGTTTCGTATGCCCGACGAGGTGCGCCGCCGCGAACAAGATGCGTCTCTCATGCTCTCGTTCTGCGTCGATGCCGCCGGCCGCCCGTACGACATCCGCGTTGTATCTGAAAAGCCGCCGGGTTTAGGCCTCGCGGCGGCCGGGCAAGAAGCCTTGCGTCAAACGCGGTTCACACCGGCGCGAAAGGGCAACAACTCGGTCCCGTTCTGCGGGTTGGAACAACCTTTTGAAATCCGTTTCTCAAACTGAGGCACGTCACGTGAAACACCACAGACACGTTCTGAGTTACCCTGTATTGGGTTTGCTCGTGGTTTTGTGTGGGGGGGTGCTCCCGCAGACACAGGGTGTCCGCGCTCAAGAGCGCCCGGCGGCCACCGCACCCGCGGCGGCCGTCCCCGCCGACGACCTCGTGACGCGCGGCAACGCCCTGTACGCGCGCGGCGAATTCGCCAAGGCGCTGCTCCTCTATCGCCGCGCCGAACAACGCGGCACCGATAAAGCGGCGGCGGCCTTCAACCAGGGTAACTGCCTCTTCCAACTCAACCGACTCCCCGAAGCCGCTGCCGCCTACCGTAAGGCCGTACGACACGCGGGCGGCAGCTTACAACCCGCCCAAGTCAACCTTGCGGCTGTTTTGTTCCGTATGGAACAATACGGTGAAGCTATTGCCGCGTATCGACGCGTTGTGCGCGATGATCCTGAAAACATTAGCGCTTGGCTATACCTCGCCGATGCCCATGCGCGGGTTCAGGATTACCCCGGAGCCTTGCGGGCCATGGAGAAGGCCCGCGCGCTCGATACGGCAGATGCGACCCTGATCTACCAAACAGCAGAAATTCATGCCGCACTCAAGGAATATGACGCGGCCGTCACCTTGGTAAAAGCCGCCTTCAAGCTGAAACCATCCGAGGTCGACTTTCTGTTCTACATCGGCGATTTGCGGCGCGCACAGGGCAACTTTAGTGAGGCCGCTGCCGCGTACCGTGAGGCCTTGGCGCTCCGCCCAGACGATACGGACGGGCTTTATAAGTTGGCCGACGCGCTCACCCGTGATGGCAAGCCCTTTCTGGCCATGGACCCTCTACAACGGGCGCTATCGATCAAACCGACCTTTACAGACGCGGCGGTCTTTCTCGGCAATCTTGCCTTTGACGCCAAATGGTGGGAACGCAGCGAGGCGGCCTACGTAGACGCGCTCAAGCAGGGGAATAAGGAGGGCCTCGAGGGCCTTCGCAACCTTGCTTTCGAGTGGCATCGTCAAGGACGCAACGACGCGGCTGCCGCGGTGCTAACGCGTGCCCTGGCGCTCACCCCCAAAGATGTCGAATTAAAAGCCGAACGCGACCAGTATTCAAAGTTGGCGTCGGAAGATAAAACGGCACCTTGATGGATACAAAAAGGCCTCCTGCATCGCATGCAGGAGGCCTTTTTTGAGCGTACCGCCTTTCGGGAAAGGATTGGCACTCTTCAATTCGAATTACATCGAATAGTAGAGCGACGCCCAGACCCCCCACGTCTCATCCTGAGCTTTCCCGGCCAAAGTAAGCGGGATGTTGACTTCATACGACAGGTGATTATCGTGCTTGAAACTGAAGCCCGGCATGGCCGTGACCACATAACCGGCATCATCCATCTGCTGGCCATTAAACTTGCGCTGGGTATTCACCACCGTCTTGATGCCCAGGTACGTCCCCAGTTTAGGATTCCACACCTTCTCCGGCTTGAGATAGAGCGTGGCTAAATCGGGATTCTTGTTTTCGCCTGCCGGCAGTGAGTATTGGTAGGAGGCTTGTCCGACAACACGCAGGGTGCTTTCGAACGTATTGTCATACACCATGCCCAACGCCACGGCTGAGCCCGGCGCAGGGTTTTCCGAAAAATCCGAAACACCCAGCGGTAATACCACATTGAGAAAGTACGCATAGGCCCACTCGGCGCGGCCATATTTTAAGGCAAGCTCGGGACGATCGATGCCACTCTTGCCGCCGGCATCAGCATTTTGAAATGCCACAGGCAAATACAATTCTAAATCCGCGCCCTTGGCGACACCGAATTTTATCTGCACCGGCACGCCCTGCACCATGGGGGCTCCCACGACATCCTTTTTAGCACCATCCTTGCCATAGGTTCCGACGCTTTTAACAAGTGAGTATCCGACATCAAGTTCCCAGACCCCGGGGGCAACGGGCAGGTATTCATCAACAGCAAAACTGGCACTCGCCATAAACAAGCAGGCGGCGGCGATTTTCATTTTCATCGAA
>JBIIWL010000156.1:0-5051 GCA_044338885.1 Fibrobacteria bacterium | reverse complement strand
TCGAACACGAACGGGCCGAAGGGGAGCAACGACGCCAGCATCGCTAGGGCGAGCTTTTTGATCGACCAACTTTCGCGAACGTACAACACGAGCGCCATGCCCACATACGCCACAAACAACAGGCCATGGGCCATGCCCACAACCCGGACCCACGACGGGTCGCCCCAGATGTATTTGAGCGGCATCGCGACGCCGAGGAGCAAGATGTACGAGAGACCCTCGAGCCAACCGGTGTAGCGAAATAGAGAGCGCATTAGGCGTTCTTGATTTCGATGCCCGTCTCCACCACGATCGCCGGGTTGAGTGAGGCGATGGCGGAGCAATATTTTTCGACCGAAAGCTTGACCGCTTTCTCGACCTTGGCCGGCTCAACGCCGCGCCCGGTCACCGTGAACGTCAGCTTGATGCGCGTAAACGGTGAGGGTTCTTTGCCGGCTTCGCGATCCCCGTCGATGGAAATGTCGACCGTATCAAAATCGACGCGCAGCTTTTTAAGAATGTTGATCACGTCGATACCCGAGCACCCGCCGAGCGAGGCGAGCATCACCTGCATCGGGCGAAAACCGCTCTCGTCGCCGCCGATCGCTTTCGACGCGCCGATCGAGAACGAATAGCCATTGTCGGGGCTCTTGGCCTCGAACCTAAAATCTGGTGTACCGTGGAGGGTGATGTTCATAAGGCCGATTCCTCGTTTACGATGGGACGGTGGACGGTAGACGGTGGACGGTGGACGAGAGTGGGAGCCAAAGACAGATGGAACAAATGCGTTGCCACCAACCACCGTCTACCGTCCACCGTCTTTACTCCTCACACAAACGCGTTCGCGAACTCTTCGGTGTTCTTGAACTTTTCCAGCGCCTGGATGGCGGCGGGCATTTGGTTCGCTTCGGTGAGATTGGCGAGGTAGCGGCGGAACTTTTGCGAGGCCTTGTAATAGGCCGGCGGCAGAATCAGTTCTTCGCGGCGCGTGCCCGACAAGCCGATATCGATCGCCGGGTAGATCCGCTTTTCGGCCAGCTTGCGGTTGAGCACCAGTTCCATATTGCCGGTGCCCTTGAACTCTTGGAAAATCACTTCGTCCATCTGCGACCCGGTTTGCACCAGAGCCGTGGCGATGATCGTCAGCGAGCCACCTTCTTCCACCTTGCGCGCCGCGCCAAAAAACTTCTTCGGCTCCATCATCGCCTTGGCATCGACGCCACCGGACAACGTGCGGCCCGAAGACTTAAGCTCGTTGTTGAACGCACGGGCCATACGCGTGATCGAATCGAGCAAGATCACAACGTCTTTGCCGCATTCTACGCGGCGCATGGCCATTTCCATCACCATTTTGCTGAGAGTGATATGTTCGTCAATCGGTCGATCCAAACACGACGCATACACCTTGCCCTTGATGCGCCGCGACAAGTGCGTGACTTCTTCGGGGCGTTCGTCGATCAGCAACATGATGATCTCGGCATCCGGGTGGTTGACCGCAATGCCGTTGGCGATCTTTTCCATCAAGATGGTTTTACCCGTACGGGGCGGCGCGACTAAAAGTCCGCGCTGGCCTTTACCGATCGGAGCGAGCAGCTCGAGTAAGGCCATGCTCTTATCCGCATCATCGGGGGCGGAGAGGTGGTACATCTGCTCGGGGCTGATGCTGGTGAGGTTTTGGAACGGGGCGGTGGCGCGCCAGTCCGCAATCGGTACGCCTTCGACCGCCAAAAGGATGCTGACCACCCGCTGACGCTTGTTCCGCTTGCCCCGCACGATCGCCTGAATGGTGTGACCCGTGCGCAAACTGTGGCGGTTCACCATGTCGCGCGGAATCACCACGTCGTGGTCTTGAACCTGAAAGTTGAGTCGCTCGGAGCGCATATGGCCGTGGCCCTGCTCCGTGATCTGAATCACGGCGGTGTATTCTTCGGCATCCGACTTCGGATCAAAATCGGGCGAGAAATCCATCGGCTCGCGGCGGTTGCCCTTACCCTGTCCATTTTGCCCGCGCTGTCCGCCGTGGCCTCCGTGTGCGCCATGATTATTTTGGCCGCGGTTCACGATTTTAGTCAGTTTCATCCTCTTTCGGCGACGGCGCGAACTGTCATTCGGCTCGTGTGTGATCTGGGAAAGGTTTTCGATTTGGCGGCTGGGGTCATACCCTTTCCCACCTCTAGGCACCACGTTGCCATTGGGGGCACCGGGTTCATCGGCAATCACTTCATCATCAAAGAAATCGTCGTCTTCATCATCCTCGGCTTCAGCGGCTTCCGCCGCTTCCCGCGAGGCCGCGACGGCTTTCATATGCTGGGCATAAAGTTCCGCGTCTTCGGCATCGCGAGCGGCATTGGCTTGAAATTCTTGATCTTGCATGCGTCCCCTGAAGTTCAGGCGATTTGTGACGACTTCAACACGACAACAAATACGGGAAAAGGCATTTGACGGGAGTTCGGAGGCCGCCTGAGAACTCCCGAAAGGAGTGACGAGAGGGCCATCGAAGGTTCGGTGGGACGGCACCACCGAAGTGGTTTGGCCTGTCCGGTCGCTCGATCGTGCGCTTGATCACTCAAGGTCACGAGGGCGTTCGCGGTTCCAAGAACGCAACCGGCTTTAGGGGAAGCCAGAGCGATCACGAATATCCGGGAGGGAGTCAGGTTCGTCTAGGAGCCCGACCAATGCACAGAATATAATCATTGATCGGGCGATTCCCGGCCATGATCGCCTGCGTCAAAAGACAAAAATCCAAGAAAAGGGGGTGATTGGGGGGCGGGAGGCTGGCCGTTTTTAGACGATTCAAGCGGACGGTCGGCCAGCCGGTTATTGAGGGATCCGGGGGTTGTAGTTGTTCATCACCACCATAATGCTCACCATCGTGGCCATGATGGCTCCCCCCGTGATCAGTTGCTGCTTGTGGTTAAAACTATGCATCACCACACGCGCTGTATCGGCCCGCGTTACGCGTTTGTTCGCTCTAGCCGAGTCAGCTTTTAAGGAATCCTGAACGGCCAAAACGGTTGGTAATGGGGCCACGGGCGTGAGCTTTTGGGCCGAAAGCGGTGTGAAGGCTAGTGCGGACGCGAAGGCCACCAAGGCGGTCAGCCTCGACGACGGACGGTAGATGCTAGACGGTTGCAAAGACATGGAGCCTTTCATGGTATGCTGTCCCATCCCCTACTTTGAGCGCACGCGGCAGAGAGTGGACAACTCGAGTCAATGGCAAACGGGGCTCTCACTGAGTTGAGGGGCCACCGTCTACCAACCACCGTCTTTTTACCCCGCCAACATTGTCTTCAGCAAGTCATTCACCTGCTCGGGCCCGGCTTTACCTTGCGAAGCCTTCATGACTTGGCCGACAAAGAACCCAAACAGTTTGTCTTTCCCACTGCGGTATTCCGCCACCTTATCCTGGTTGGCGTCCATGACCTGACGGATAAACGCTTCCACCGCGGCCGAGTCGTTGATCACCGAAAGGTTGCGCACTTTCACGATCTCGGTCGGGGCCCCTTCGCCGGCGAGCATATGCTCGAAAACGGCCTTGGCGATTTTACCCGAGATCGCACCGGACCCAATCAGCGACACGAGCTCGCCCACGTGAGCGGGGGAGAATTTGAGGTCTGAGATTTGGAGGTTACCCTCTTTGAGCACGCGCAATACATCGCCCATCACCCAGTTCGACACAGCTTTCTTATCGGCCACGCCGACACAAGCGGCTTCGTAAAATTCGGAGATCGGCTTTTCGCGCGTGAGCACGTGGGCATCGTAAGCCGGCACGCCATATTGTTCGATGTAGCGGTGACGGCGTGCTTCGGGCAGCTCGGGCAAGGTCTCGCGCACGCGCTCGATGTGTTCGGTTGTCACGCTGAGGCGCACCAAATCGGGCTCGGGGAAGTAGCGGTAATCTTGCGCGTCTTCCTTGCTGCGGTTGGTCACGGTTGTGCCCTTGGCCACGTCCCAACGCTTGGTCTCGCGCTTGACCACGCCGCCGGCATCCAAAATGGCGGACTGCAGGGCGATCTCGGCCTCTAACGCCTTCTCAATATTATGGAAGGAGTTCATGTTCTTGAGCTCAACGCGCTCCCCAAACGGGGCGTTCTCGTCAACGCGGAGCGAGATGTTCGCATCGCAGCGCAAGTTGCCCTGTTCCATGTTCGCATCGCTGATCTCGAGGTACTCAAGGATTTGCTTGAGCTTTTCGAGATAGAGGTAGGCTTCGCGCGGCGTGCGCAAATCGGGATCGGACACGATTTCGAGCAGCGGCGTGCCACAACGGTTGGCGTCGAACAGCGAGTCCGCCACCGTGAGGTCGTGGATCAACTTGCCGGCATCCTCTTCCATGTGGATACGAGTCAAGCCGATGCGCTTGCGCGTGCCATCGTCAAGGTCGATATCGAGGTGGCCGCCCGTGCAAATGGGACGGTCATAAATGGGCGACCCACCCTGCTGGGTGATTTGGTAGCCCTTGGGCAAATCGGGGTAGAAGTAGTTCTTGCGCGTCCACATGGGGCGCGGGTCGATGTTGGTGCCGCACGCGAGCCCCAACATGATGGCGCTTTCCACCGCCCGAGCGTTGGGCACGGGCAAGGTGCCGGGGAACCCCAAGCAGACGGGGCACACCAAGGTGTTTGGTTCCGCGCCAAATTCGACGCGGCAGCCGCAGAACAGCTTGGTGTTGGTGGACAACTGGGAATGGACTTCGAGACCGATGACGACACTGTAAGGCATAGGGGGGTAAGGTACTAATTCAGTCCTGACCTTGTCGTTGGTACCTTCGAATTTGGACGAATCCTAGGAGTTGGTACCTCCACAGTGGGGCCGATCCTAGGACGTGTCACCTCCGTCGTGGGGCTGATCCTAGAACGTGGTCATGTTAAACAGGGATGTTTAAAAAAAGTTGGGTCGGCAGGGGTTTTTAAAAACCAAAAGGACAACGCGACCAACGCCATCTCAGGTCAACTGGGAATCGTACCAACGCCCTGTAAGGCCCACAGGGTATCCTAACAACGCCCTGTAAGGTTTCCGGAGAATCGTACCAACGGCAGCCTACGGCCTACTACATTTCTTGCCCCCATGTC
>JBIIWL010000013.1:0-16414 GCA_044338885.1 Fibrobacteria bacterium | reverse complement strand
GCGCGCGCTCAAGGACGGCACCTCAACGACCGCACCTTTGAATAGGTCGCACAGGGCCGCTGTCATCGCTTGAGAGGACCGCATGGCCTCAAAGGACAGCGCAGAGGACGCGAAAATTCGAGGTAGGCGTTCTTCAGGTAAACGATCTGAACCACCATTCAGATCATCATGGATCTTCTCGAGGAGTGCTGTTTGGTAACGATGCGGGAGAGCTTCGAAACCTTCGAGGTACAGCGAACCTCCCTGAGCCCTTTTCAGACAACCTTCAGATGCAAAGAGCTCACGTTCAACGGCGTCTTCAGGAATCACGGCACAATTCACACTGATGAACGCACCTTGGCTGCGCGGCGAGCTCACATGCATGCGCCGTGCGATCGTTTCTTTTCCCACACCAGGTCCGCCGGTGATCAGGACCGGTTGCACGCTCGACGCAAGGGTCAGAGCACGATTTAAAACCGACTGAAACTGTTCGTCTCGACCGGTTATAAAGGAGTGCCGAAGTTCTAACTCGCTCGAGGTGTCTTCAAAAGGCGCGAGTTGAGGCGCCTGCTGACGGGCCAAAGTGTCAAGGATGACTTTCTGAATATCCTTGATCTTGTAAGGCTTCGTGATGAAATCAGACGCGCCGGCCCGAATGGCGGCCACCGCCAGCTCAACAGAACCATACCCAGTGACGACGACCACGTGAATGTTCTCGTCGATGAGCTTGACACGCCGCAACATCTCGAGCCCGTTCATTTCGGGCATCATCAGGTCGGTGATGACGAGTTGAGGCCTGTCGGCTTCCACTTGTTGCAGCGCTGATTCAGCACTGGTATGGGATACACAGGCATTTCCCGTGCTCGAAACGATGCTGCTCAGGCTTTCAACCACCAGTGGTTCGTCATCTAAAATTGTAATGCTAGGCGTCATTGGGCCGGTTCCAATTTGATAGATGTTTCGACAAGATCGTGATGGATTTTCCTGAATGTAGTCGGCAAAATGACTCTTGGGGTGTCACATTGACAATCCGGGCCGCTTAATTTGAAAAATTTTCTGACAATCGACTAATACTTTACTTTAGTCGATTAAGGGTTGTAATTTCTTCGTCTGGGGGAGATCGAGGTCAGAGTGGCGTATTTTTCTAGTATTTTTTAGTCGTTTTGCGACAAGAATAGAGGCTGAAATGGGTGCGACTTTTTCCCCGCAAACGCGTCAACCTGTTGTGTTCCTCCCCCACGGCGGGGGGCCGTGGCCCTTTGTAAAACTCGGTTGGGAAAACCAGCCCGGGTACAAGGCCGAATACGAGTCGCTCTACGCTTACTTGCAGTCGGTCGCGCAGGCGTCGCCTACGCCGCCCAAGGCCATCCTGGTGATCTCGGGTCATTGGGAAGCGCGCGTGCCTACGGTGCAAACCAGCCCCCAGCCGTCCCTGTTGTTTGACTATTACGGCTTTCCGCCTGAGGCCTATCAAATCACCTGGCCCGCGCCAGGTGCGCCCGAACTCGCCGCCCGAGTGCGATCGCTCTGCGAAGCTGCCGGCTTTGCCACAGCCGCCGATGCGGACCGCGGCTACGACCACGGCACGTTCATCCCGCTGAAGGTCACATGGCCCCAGGCCAACATTCCCACCATCCAGTTGTCTTTGGTGGCGGGGCTCGATGCGGGCCTTCATGTGAGGTTGGGCCAGGCCTTGGCGCCGCTGCGTGACGAAGGGATTTTGATCCTCGGCAGCGGCATGTCGTATCACAACCTGCGTGAACTCTTCGACCCCAGCGCGGCGATCCCGGTCGCCGAGGCGTTCGACACGTGGCTTCAGGCCGCGGCGACCGCAGCGCCAGCGACACGCGATGAGGCGCTCATCGCGTGGCAAGCCGCGCCGGGGGCACGGCGCGCGCACCCGCGCGAGGAGCATTTACTCCCCCTGATGGTGATCGCTGGCGCGGCCGGGGACGATCGGTTACACACCGCGTGGACCGGGACGTTTTTAGGGTCTCGCATTAGCGCGTTTGGGACGAATTAAGGCCGTCCATGCTCCTACCCCGGGGACAAATACACCCCGGTTGACCGCCCCCAGCGGTGGGGGGACGCGGCGATGAAAGCTTTAATTTCGGCATATTTCGGCGATTTCCCCCGCCGCCCCCCGAAGGCCTGACAATCACCCCCCAAAATTCTGGCCGCCCTTCATATTTCCGTTAGATTGCCATTTTGTTTCATACCCCCGAAACCTATCTTCCGCCCCGCATTAAGGGCCACCCCCACCCGGTCAGAGGACAGATATGTTCAATAAACTGATTCCCACGAATACCCGATTCTTCACCTTGCTCGAGCAAAGCGCTGCCGTACTCGTGAAGGGCGGAGAAACCTTGGTCGATTTCATCGACCACCCCGAACACGCCGAAGCCGCCGCCGCACGACTCGTGGTGCTGGAGCACGAGGGTGATACCCTCACTCACGATCTGTTCGTGATGCTCGACAAAAGCTTCATCACGCCGATCGATCGCGAAGACATTCACGAACTGGCGCAGGCGCTGGACGATTGCCTCGACATGATCGAGTCTGTGGCCGAACGCATGCAGCTCTACTCGCTGACCACGCGTACCGAGTATACGCGTCAATTGGCGACCATCATCCGCCAGCAGACCATGCAGGTGCATGCCGCTATCGCGATCATGAAGGGTTTCAAATACGACAAGATCATCCCGCACTGCAAAGAGATCAGCAAGCTTGAAGGCCAGGCCGATAAGGCCGGGCGCGAGGCGCTGGTGAGCTTGTTCCGCGTGAACAGCGACCCGCTGCAGGTGATGAAGTGGAAAGACATTTACGATTACCTCGAAGGCGTTTCGGACAAATGCAAAGATGTGGCCGGCATTGTCGAACGAATCGTACTGAAACATGGCTGAGGGATTAATCATCATCGCGGCGGTGGTCCTCATCGCCCTCGTGTTCGATTATATCAACGGCATGCACGATGCCGCCAACGCCATCGCGACGGTGGTGTCGACGCGCGTACTCTCGCCCCGCCAGGCGATCATGATGGCCGCGATCCTCAACTTCGCGGGCGCCTTTCTCTCGACCGCGGTGGCGAGTACGATCGGTAAAGGCATTGTCGATCCATCACTCGTTTCGAACGGCATCATCATCGCGGCTCTGATGGGCGCGATCGCCTGGAACATGCTGACGTGGTATTTCGGCATTCCCAGTTCGTCGTCTCACGCCCTCATCGGGGGTGTCATCGGCGGTGCGGCCTCCTATCATGGCTTCGGCGCACTCAATTCAGCCGGACTCATCAAGATCATGAAGGCGCTCGTGTTGTCGCCGATCTTCGGCCTGCTCGGGGGCTTCGTCATCATGATCACGATCATGTGGCTCTTCCGAAACGCCAAGGCCGGCGGGGTCAATCGCATGTTTAAGGGCTTACAGATCGGCTCAGCCGCGTTCATGGCCCTCAGCCACGGCTCAAACGATGCGCAAAAAATCATGGGCGTGATCGCCATGGCGCTGTTTGGCGCGGGCTACATCACCGAGTTCCACATTCCCTTTTGGGTGGTGTTTGCGTGCGCCTCCGCGATCGCATTGGGTACGGCTACGGGCGGTTGGCGCATCATCAAAACCATGGGCGTGAAGATGATCAAGCTGCAGCCTGTGAACGGCTTCGCGGCCGAAACGGCGGCCTCGGCTGTGATCTTGGGCGCGACCCACTTTGGGGTTCCCGTGTCGACCACGCATGTGATCTCCGGCTCGATTATGGGCGTGGGTTCGGCCAAGCGCTTCAGCGCGGTGCGCTGGGGCGTGGCGGGCAACATGATGGTGGCGTGGATCTTAACCGTGCCCGCATCGGCTGGTGTGGCCTGGCTCGTAGGTAAGGCCCTGCTGGCCGTGCCCCTAAATTCGTTGCACTAACGGAACGGTCACCGCACACGAACAAACGCCTACCGGAAACGGGGGCGTTTTTTATAGGGGTCGTTCACCGTGACACGCGACGGTCTGAATTCTGCCTATCACGGGTCCAATTGACGGGGTTGGCGCGGATGTATCGGCGCACGCGTTCTAGGGAACGTTCGTTGCGGATGATGTGGTCGTGGAAATTTCTCTGCCAAACATCATCCTGAAACCCATTATGATGGGCCCATCGGGTCACCCCGATTTTGAAACCGCGGATCATGGAACCGATGGTGCGGGATGTACCACGGGGCCAATTCGGATTTGTCCTAGACACCCGGTTTGCCGCATGTGGGACGTGTAGGGACGAACATCTGGGTACAATGGGTAATCCAATGGCCCGCAACGGCGGTTCCACATGAACCCAATCGCGTGTCACAATCTGAATAATCCCATGAACATGATTCGGCATGACGACAAATTCATCCATCGCGGCATGCGGGTAATGTCGGGGAATATCGCGCCAACATTTTTCAACCGCGCGGCCCAGATCATTCAAATGCATTACACCGTCGACAATATCACCGAACAATAAATACCGTTCTTCGGTGCACAATGTGACGAAATAAAATCCTGGTGTTGAATAATCACGCGCACGAAGGCGAATGGATTTTCGCCGATATAAATCGGGGTCGAGAGACATGCACGCAAGATAGTCCTGACCACAAAATCGGGCTGTGACGGCGGTCACGGATACGAAATTTTATTTCGTATCCGTCTGAGAACCAGTGTTCGACCAGCTATCGCTCCTTCGGATCCAACGCATCTTTGAGCGCATCGTTGAACACGTTGAACGCCAAGACCAAAACAAACAACGCGGCGGTCGCGGCGGCGAATTGCCACCACACGCCACGGCCCACAAGTTCTAAACGCGCGTCGTCGATCATTACACCCCAGCTGGGGAAGTTCTGGACGCCCACACCAAGGTAAGAGAGAATGACCTCGCTTTTGATCGCATACACAAACACCAGCGAGGCCTGTACCATCACCAAATGCAATACGTTCGGCAGTAGGTGAACGAATAGAATGCGCGCATTGCCCGCACCCATCGATCGCGCGGCGCGCACGTAGTCTAGCTCTTTCTGCCGAATCGCCTCACCGCGCACCACGCGGCAGGTACTCACCCACGAGGTCACACCAAGCGCGATACACACTGTGGCTAGGCCCTTGCCCGTAGGCAACACCAAAGCCAACGCCAGCAGCAGCAATATCGTCGGGATGGCATCAAGCGTGGAGTACAACCACACCACGAAGGCATCCACCCACCCGCGGAAGTACCCCGCCATAAGGCCTAAAGCTGCCCCCACCGGAATGGCGATGGCCGTGGAGAAAAACCCCACGATCAAAGCGACGCGTGAGCCCTGCACCAAACGATCCCACACAGACCGCCCCAGCACGTCGAACCCGAACGGGTGCGCCCACGACGGCGGCGCATACGCTTCGCCCGTTTGAGTCGCATACCCCGAGGCAAGCAAACCGGTGAGCGAGAGCAGGCCTGCCGTCACATACAGAGCGATGACCGCGAAGGCCGCAAGCGCGATTTTATCGCGTTGCAAACGCCGCGCAATTTGGATGAGTAAAGTGCCCATTAGGAGACCCTCACACGGGGGTCAACGACTGCGTACAAAGCATCGCCGAGGATGTTGGCGCCGATATAGAGCAACGCCCCCACAAAGGTCATAGCCTTGATCACCGGAAGGTCGGACGCGTTGATAGCATGAATGCTCATGTTTCCAAGGCCAGGAATCCCAAAGAAATTCTCCAGCAGCAGAGACCCGGTGAACAGCATCGGCAGCTCCATCACCACATGGGTCAGTACCGGAATCATCGCGTTTGGCAACACATGCCGCCCCAAAATACGCGGCCAGGCAAGGCCTTTGGCACGTGCGGTGATCACATACTCTTTTCGCATCTCTTCTAAAAACGCAGCCCGGTAAAAGCGCACAGAGGAACCGAGTGACGCGGCCACCCAAATCGCCACGGGTAACACCAGGAAAGGCACGCCACGAAGGCCCGGTTCCCAACCCGAGATGGGAAACCAACCCAGGCGAAACGCAAAGATGTATTGCGCCGCAATGATGAACGCCAACACGCTCAGGCTCATGCCCGCAACCGAAAGCGTCACAAGCATGCGGTCAGGCCAACGGTCACGATACAGAGCCGCGATCAGCGCCACCGTGAGCGAGATGACGGTGCCTGCCAAGAAGGCCGGGATCGCGAGCGAGAGCGACGGCCCGATGCCCTCGGCCAGCATTTCACCCACACGCTGCTTCGTCTCCCACGAACGGCCAAAGTCGAAACGCAGCAGATCATAGACGTAGTCGAGATACTGCTTCCACAAAGGTTGGTCGAGCCCGAGCTGGTGCGTCAGCCGCGCCACCTCTTCGACCGTTGCACTCTTATCAAGCAACCGATAGACCGGATTTCCACCCACCCAATGGAAGAGCGTGAAGATCACGATCGTGATACCGAACACGATGGAGGCGGCGTGGAGGATGCGGCGGAGGAGGAAGGTCAGCATGGGAGTTTTGCTTTGAGGACAAAACAAGGCAGGTCGGACGCCGGAAGTCGGATGTCGGAAGGGAACGAAAAAGTAAGCAAAACATATTCTCGAGTCGCTGCTCGACTGTGGCGAAATTTCCTGACGACGTCCGACTTCCGACTTCCGACTCGTTTCATCGTTCCACCCTATAATACTTCACCGGTGCATCGATGGCCGAGCTGGGTTTGAGGTTGCGCACATGGTCGTACGACAACAGCTCCGTGATGCGGTGAGCCACGATAATCCACGGGCGGTCTTCGGAAATGATCTCGCGCATACGGCGGATCACCGCAAGGCGCTCGGGGCTGTCGGGCATGGTGGCCATACGCTCGTACAGTCGGTTGTATTCGGGATTATCGTAACTCGCGTTGTTGGCCCCCGGCGGCGCGTTGGGGCCGTACAACAGTTGCAGAAAGTTTTCGGGGTCGGGGTAGTCAGCCATCCACGAGGCCCCCGCCAGTTGGAACTTGCGCATGCGAACGCGCTCGAGGTACTCAGGCCAGGTGGCCGACTCCACGCGCACCCGCACACCCAGCGCCGCCATGTTTTGGGCAAAGTGCTCGCCGCGCTGACGGGCCTCGGTGTTGGCCACCGTCAGGTACACCAGTTCGGGCAACCCGCGACCACCGGGAAACCCGGCCTCCGCGAGCAACTGCTTCGCCCGCGCCACGTCGTAGACGCCATAGGGGCTTTTGAACTCATCCTCATACCCAAACAACCCGGGAGGGATCACACCCTGCGCCCGAACACCCCGCCCATTATAAAAGCGGCTCACAACGGTCTCGACATCGTACCCGAGCTGTAAAGCCTGACGCAGCTTGCGGTTTTTACCCACCACCTCGTCCTGCATATTCAAACAGATGTAGACCACATCGAGGTCAGCCATACGATGCAGCTGAATGCCGCGTTCGGCGAACTCACCGCGTAAGCCCCGCTCGGGATTGACTGCCTGCGCGTAATTGTCTTTGGGGATCGAACTACGATCGAGGTTGCCGCGTAAAAAATTGAGCCACATGGGCTGCGTCTCATTGAAAATGCCGAGCTCAACGCGATCGACAAACGGCAGAGGCTTACCGGCGTCGGCAAGCAGGCCTGCGGCACTATCGGCGGCACTGCCTTCCGTCGGATAAAACCCGTGCTTGTATTTGGGGTTGCGCACAAAGGTGAGGCGCAAACCGCGGCGCCATTCTTTGAGCACGAAGGGGCCTGTACCTACGGGATGATTCAAGAACTCTTCGCCGTAATGCGCGAGCACCTCGTGGGCAATCACGTATGCATAGGGCATGGCCAAGATGTATTTGAAATACGGATAAGGGCGGGTGAGGGTTATGACCACCGTGCTGTCGTTGAGCGCTTTGAGGCCTGCAACTTCGCGGCCGTAGAGGGCGGGGATCAGCGAATCGGGCAACGGCGGGAGCGCTTCGCTGGCCGTGCGGAAGTCGTTCAGACCGACAATCTTATCGTCGAACACCCACCAGCCGTAGGTTTGCGTCCGCACGTCGGCAAGGCGCTTGAGGCTGAAAACGAAATCATGGGCCGTGACTTTTCGACCCTTGCCGCCGGGGAAGGCCGGGTCGTCCTGAAACTCGATATCGGTACGGACCGGGATGGTGTAGGTCAGGCCGTCGTCACTGACGATGGGCAGCGCCGCCGCGAGCGCCGGTTGCACATCGTAGGGTCGTGCGAGGTATTTGTACTCATACAATCCCTCGTAAATCTGATACTGGGACTGTATGGAATAGGCGTCAGAGGCCTGGGCCGGGTCGAAGGTTTTAAGGTTCGAGATTAGGGCGCCCCGGTACACATTGCCAGGGTCACGCTCGGGAGCGCACCCCATGAGCACGAGGGCCAAAACCCCAAGCATCCTCGAAGCGGAATTGATGAATGAACGGCCCGGATGCGACATGACGGACAAGATAGGTAGGGTTGCCGTGCGGGTGGAGGGCCGCGGCATGCTGCGGCCCCGATTGACCCCATGAAGGACCGAGTCAGACCCCGATTTAGACCACCCGCGCGCCTCTCCTTTTCCTAATTTCCCGCTGTTCCCTAAGCCCCCTCCGAGGTAATGCATGACCTTGATTCTTCAGCGTCCCGCCGTGCGTTTTGCGCTGGCCTCTCTCCTCCTCGCCACCACGTTCGGCTTTTTTGTCGGTTGCTCTAAAAAGGAGTCAGACAGTTCGGGCAAAACCGGCCGGATCGAGGAAAACATCACGGTCGACTCGGTCGGAACGTACGACCCGATCGCGAACACCGCCGCCCAGCCCGGAGGAACCTTCAACACTTGGGGCGGCCCCGCCCCCAAATCGCTGAACATGTGGCTCGACTACAATTCTTTTTCGACCAATGTCATGGGCCTTTTGTTTGAAAATTTGGTTTCGCTTCACTCCGTGAAGGATGAACCGGTGGGCATCTTGGCCGAAAGTTGGGAAACCTCGGCCGATGGCAAAACCTTCACCTTCCGCATTGACCCGCGCGCGCGCTGGAGCGATGGGACGCCGGTCACGGCCGGTGACTTTCAGTTCTTCTACGACGTGATCATGAATCCCAAAAACATGACGCCGATTTTCCGCGTGGGCCTGTCGCGCTTTGCGCGGCCCGAGGCCATCGACAGTCTCACACTGTCCATCACGGCCAAGGAGTCGCACTGGAGCAACTTCTGGGAGGCCGCTGGTCTTGTGGCCTTCCCCGCTCATGTGTGGAAAGGCAAAAACTTCAACGACATCAATTACGACTTCCCCGTGGTCAGCGGGCCCTACCGCTTGGGCGAAGTGAAGCGCGAGCGCTACATCGCTCTTGAGCGTCGCAGCGATTGGTGGGGGCGTTCCAAGCAGTACAACCAGAACAAATACAACTTCGGTACTATCAAGTATCGCTTTATGGAAGACCGCAACAAGGCGCTTGAGGCCTTCAAGAAGGGCGACTTTGACGTCTACCCGGTTTACACCGCCGCCTTGTGGGCCGAAAAGACAGGCCCCAGCGACATCCCCGGCATTGAAAATGGGTGGGTGGCGCGCAAAGAAGTTTTCAACCGCGAGCCTAAGGGCTATCAGGGGTTTGCCATCAATCTGCGCCGCGAAAAGTTTAAAGACGTACGCGTGCGCCTCGCGCTCTCGCATTTGCTCAACCGCAAGCTCATGAACAACAAGTTGATGTACAACCAGTACTTCTTGCTCAACTCGTATTTCCCCGATTTATACCCAGGCAACATCAACCCCAACGCCCCCGTGCTCGGCTATGACCCCACCAAGGCGCGCAAGCTTTTGACCGATGCGGGCTGGAAGCCGGGAGGCGACGGCGTGCTGACCAAGGGAGGCCAACGCTTCACCTTGACCTTCTTGACTGCCAGCGTGATGCCGCACTACAACGTCTACCTCGAAGACCTAAAGAAGGCGGGCATCGATGCGAAGGTCGAACAGATGTCGCATTCCACGATCAGCAAACGCATCGACAATCACGATTTCGACCTCTACTGGGTCGCTTGGGGTGCATCGCGTTTGCGCGACCCGGAAGCTTCGTGGAAATCATCAACGGCTGACGAGCTCGCGTCCAACAACTACCCGGGTTTGAAAGACGCCGAAATCGATACTCTGATCGCGCAGCAAAAAACCGAGATGGACCTCGCCAAGCGGAATGCGATTCTCAAAAAGATCGATCAGCGCCTGACGGCACTCGTGCCCTACGTGCTGCTTTGGCAATCCGAGAAATCGCGCCTTTTGTATTGGAACCGCTTCGGCACGCCCCGATACGTGCTCGACAAGTTCAACCGCGAAGATGCGGTCATCCCGTACTGGTACATCGATTCGACGCGCAACGCCAATGTTGACAATCGTATTGTCATGCCCGTAGATACGGGTGTTGTGCGGTATGAAGACAATTAAAGTCAGAAACCAGAAATCGGAAATATGAAACCCAGCGCCTCGACCGAGTCCACTTGCTCCTTTTTTGAGGCTGCCCACTTGCTGTCCGCAAGTGGGCTTTCATGTTTCTGATTTCTGATTTCATCTTTCATCTTTCCCCATGAAGTCCTACCTCCTCCGCCGCCTTGTGCTGATGGTCCCGACGCTGTTCGGGATCTCGCTCGTGTGCTTTTTGCTCACGCAATTCGTGCCCGGCGGGCCGGTGGACCAAATGGTGTCGCAGATTCGTCAAGCCTCAGGCGACAAAGGGCAAAACGCGTCGCAAACCATTTCACCCGAAGAAATCGAAAACATCAAACGGTATTACGGTTTCGACAAACCCATTCATATTCGCTACGCCACCTGGCTCGGCAAAATCGTGCGGCTCGATATGGGGCGCTCGTATAGCTATGGCGAACCGGCGTGGGATGTGATCAAATCCAAATTTCCGGTCAGCTTGTTTTTCGGACTCACATCGTTCATACTCTCGTATTTGATCTGCATCCCCTTGGGGTTGTTTAAGGCGCTACGACACAAAACCGCCATTGACACGGCCTCGTCGGCTGTACTGTTCGCGGGGTACGTCGTACCCGGTTTCGCGCTTGGGGTGCTGCTGCTCACCTTCTTTGCCGGCGGCACCTGGCTCGACTGGTTCCCGCTCTCGGGCATCGTCTCCGACGATTGGGAGTCTTACTCGCTCTGGGGCAAGACCACCGACTTTTTGTGGCACATGAGCTTGCCGCTGATCTGCTACATGGCCGGCGAATTCGCCTTCCTCACCTTGCTGATGAAGAACTCTTTGTTGGAAGAAATGTCTAAGGATTACATGCGTACGGCCTTGCTACAGGGGATGACCTTCAAACAGGCCGTATGGCGTCACGCCCTCCGCAACGCTTTAATCCCGCTGGCCACACGCGCCGGGGAAATCTTTACACTGATGTTTGCGGGTGCGCTGCTCATCGAAAAAGTGTTCGACATCGACGGCATGGGCTTACTGGTGTACAAATCGGTCGAAAACCGAGACTACAATGTGGTACTGGGCGTCATCATGCTCTCGAGCTTCCTCGCCATGCTCGGCCGCCTGTTCAGCGACGTGCTGTACGTCGTGGTAGATCCGAGGATTAGACTCAAATGAGCAGAGGATGGGAGATGGGAGTCGGGGGATGGGGGACAAAAAATCCCCCCATGTTACTCGTTGTCGTTCTCCCCTACCCCCTACCCCTTACCCCCTACCGTCGAAGGACACAACTCGAAGTATGTTCTCCGACCTGACCCGCGCCCGCTTCCGCCGCTTTCGTGCCATGCGCCGTGCGTGGTGGTCGTTGCTTGTGCTCACGACCGCCTTTGTTCTGTCCTTGGGGAGCGAGTTAATTTCCAACGATCGCCCGCTGCTGGTGGGTTACCAAGGGAAGATCCACGTTCCGGTTTTCAAGTTTTACCCCGGCACGGCCTTTGGGCTGACGCAGGGGACGGCGACCGACTACCACTCACTCGAACAAGACGCAGGGTTTAAAGAGGTTGGGGGTTGGATGGTGTACCCCCCGGTGAAGTGGGGGCCCTATCGGAATCACTTGGAACTGGAGGGGAACCCTCCGCACAAGCCGTCACTCACACATTGGCTCGGCACAGACAACACGGGACGAGATGTGTTTTCACGCTTGCTCTATGGGTTCAGGCTGTGCATGGCCTTCGCGCTCCTGATCAGCGTGCTTGCTGCTGTGTTGGGCATTCTGATCGGCGGACTGCAAGGTTGGCTCGGCGGTAAAACCGACATGCTCGGTCAACGCTTTATCGAAATCTGGTCCGCTCTGCCGTTCCTCTACGTGGTCATCTTACTCGGCGCGCTCTACGGCCGCAGCTTTACCCTGCTGGTGTGCATCGTCTCGATTTTCTCGTGGATCGGACTTTCCTACTACATGCGCGCCGAGTTCTTTCGCCTGCGCAATCTCAACTACGTGAAGTCGGCGCGCGCATTGGGCATTCCGGCGTGGCGCATTTTCCTCCGTCATGTTTTACCGAATGCGCTCACGCCGGTGGTCACCGTGCTGCCGTTCCTTTTAGTCTCGGGCATTTCAGCCTTAACATCACTGGACTTTCTCGGCTTTGGCCTGCAACCGCCCACGCCTTCTTGGGGCGAACTTTTGAGCCAAGGGCTTGCCAACCTACACGCGCCCTGGCTCGCCATCGCCGCCACGGGCGCGCTGTTCATCACCTTACTGCTCGCCACGTTCGTGGGCGAGGGCCTCCGCGAGGCGTTCGACCCCAAGGCGGATGGGCGCGTGATCTAACCCGATTGAGGTCGCCAAAAATCAAAATCGAGCGGCGACCAAATCTGCAGCCGTTTCATATTTCAAATTTCCAATTTCATATTTTCATTCAATGAACCACACGCGCCTCGACCTCGCCGCCCTCATCGCTGATCGTCTCGAGCGTGATCGCGACGTGCTGGCCACCGCCTGGAAGACCTCAGGCCCCGTGCAATACGTTGCGATCGACGATGTTTTACCCGCCGATATCGCGAGCGCAATCGCTCAGGCTTTCCCGCCCCGCGCGGCGATGGGCGGCTACAATAGCCTCAAGGAGCGCAAGCGCATCGGGGTCGACATGGATCGCTACGACCCGATCCTCAAAGAAATCACCTTCGCGTTTCAAGACCCCCGCGTGCTTAAAGCCACAGAAGCCATCACCGGCATCACCCCTCTCAACGCGGATGCGAACCTTTACAGCAGCGGATTGAGTTCGATGGGCGAAGGTGACTTTCTCAACCCGCACATCGATAACTCGGGCAACCCGCTGCTAGGGCAATACCGCCGCATCAATACGCTCTATTACGTGTCACCCGGTTGGAACTCGGAATGGGGCGGCGTGCTTGAATTATGGGATGGCCACCGCGCGAACCCGCGCGACGTGGAGCCGCGCTTCAATCGACTCGTACTGATGAACACCAACCGTACGTCGTTCCACTCCGTGCGACCGATCAGCGGGTGCGGATCGCTGACCCGAAACTGCGTGTCCAACTACTACTTCTCCCCCGCCTCACCCGAAGGGTACGACTACTTCCACGTGACCAGCTTTCGTGGCCGGCCCGAACAGCCGCTGCGCGATGCGTGGCTGCGCGTCGATGCTTGGGCGCGCGGGATTTACCGAAAAGTCAAACCCCGCACGGCCGCGAGTGTAAAACACAGGTATAAGTGAAGAAGGCCTGATGAAAGGAGGGCGAGAGGCAAAAAACTTCCACCCCTCAATTCATCACCCCTCATTCCACCGCGGAATCGATCGACCCGGCCCAGCCGAGCACGCTTGGCAATTCTCGCAAGCCTTGTAGGGTCGCTCTGGGTGATCGCCCAGCGAAGGCCCCATCGCCGTGGTCGACGGCATAAAACGGGATGCCTACGCTTTCTGCGGCGTTTATGTCTTGCACGGCGTCACCCACGTAGAGTACCTCGTTGGGCCCTAGGCAATGGCGATCGAGTAGGCTTTGCAGATGTTCCGCTTTCATCGGCGGCCATCCGTGAATTTCACGGAAGTATGTGCGAAGACCAAAGTGATCGACCGTCCCGTCGATCACGTCTTGCGGCGTACCCGTCACCACAACCAGGGGTACGCCGCGCCCGGCGGCCTCATTCAAAAACCCGATCACGCCCGGCATGAGTTTCATGCGCGGGCGCAAGCGGATGTCTTCTTCGGCAAACCGCGCAAGCACACGTTCCTGTGCTGCCGGCGTGATCTCCTCACCCCCAGACAGCTCTTTGAACATAAGTGGCAATGCGCGCGACCGCGATAAACCGGCGTATAACAATTGCTGCTCACGCACTTGTGTCCGCGTAAAGCCGAACTCGGCCAACGCGAAACAGTAGGCGTCCAGTTTGAGCGTCATGGAATCCATGATCACGCCATCAAAGTCGAGGAAGATCCAGCGAGGGAAGGTTGTCATGGAGTAAAAGTAGCTGTCAGTGGTCAGCTGTCGGGGGTCAGCGGTCAGCGGTCAGGGAACACAGTGCGGCTAGTGGCAAAAGCAAAAAAATTGCCGGTTGAAACAAGGCGGATTTTGTGTTGAGCTGACCGCTGAAGGCTGACCGCTCTTCGCATTCAGCCCTTGCTCCTCTCTCGTTCCAAAAATTCCAACGTCTTTTCAATCAGGTCTGGTGGGGCCGGAGTTTCTTCAAGGAACTTAACCGGGTCGGCGGCCAAAGTATAGAGGCGCACAAACTCGGCGCAGCCTTTGCACAAGCTCAGGTGCGCCCGGAATCGCAACGTTGTGGAAACCGGCAGACGATTTTCAAGATAATCGTACGTGAAGTCAGGGATTTTCGCACACGGGTAAAACAAGGGGGCCATCAAGCGGTTCATGAGTGTGCCCTCCTAGTCATACGACCTTCCTTTTCCCCTGACTTTTGAACATCGCTCTCTGTTGCCCCCGCAACAGCCTGCCCCAGGCGCGCGCGCACCCAGGCGACGATCTCGGTACGCGCCCGATGGAGTTGTACGCGCACCGCAGCGTGCGAGAGTCCCAAAATCTTGGCGACCTCTTCCCCTGACAACCCTTCCACATCGCGGAGGCGGTAGACATCGCAACCGGGGGGTTTCAAGAGTGCGACGGCTTGCGCCATCCATCGCTCTGCAGACTGCCGCGCGTACACCTTATCGGGTGCGCTGTCCCAAGCTGTCGCCGCGCTCGGGCTCTCCTCGCGCCCGGATCGCTCGAGAACCCCGTCAGGGATCTCACCTGATTCGTCACGCGCATCATGGAATACGGCCCGTGATCGCGTGCGACCCGCAATCGCATCACACACCTTGTAGTGTGCCAAAGTAAACATCCATGTGGTCAACTTCGATTGCCCCTCAAACCCGGAAAGCCCTTTGTGCACCGCTAAAAAAACTTCTTGAACCACCTCTTGCGCATCATCCAGATGATTCAAATGACGATTCACATAGGCCAGCATACGACCGTGCGTGGCGCGCACCAGCAAGGTGAACGCCATGTCACCTTCACTCCCACCCGCGTGTAGCCGCGCCACAAAGGCAGCATCGTTCACCTCCGCAAAGGACGGGACTGCGGGCGGCGAAACGGCTGCCTGTTTCAATGAGTCTCCAGAAGGCGGGGGATGTTACAGGGAAATGTAGTGTAGCTGTCAGCAGTCAGTGGTCAGCGATCAGCGGTCAGCGGTCAGCGGTCAGCGATCAGCGGTCAGCGGTCAGGGGTCAGCGGTCAGGGGTCAGCGGTCAGCGACCAGCGGTCAGCGACCAGCGGTCAGCGATCAGCGGTCAGCGGTCAGCGATCAGCGGTCAGCGGTCAGCGGTCAGGAAAAACAGAGGGACTAGGGGCTAGGGGCAAACGCAAAAAAAACCCCTCCTGTTTCCAGAAAGGGTTTTTGTGCTTGCTGAGAGCTGAAGGCTGACAGCTGATAGCTCTTACATGTTGCAGCCGCCAAGGCCTTTGCATTCATTCTTGCCCTTGCAGGAGTGAGCTTTTCCGGCTTTGTCGGCCGGGATGCCCAGCTTCTGCGCGCGCTCTTTGAGCTGCTTTTCGGTCATGGCGCAACCGCCGTGGCCTTTGCATTCGTTCTTGCCTTTGCACGACGCGGCCTTCGCATCCGTATTTTCGGGAGCCGCAACCTTTTTACCAAGCGCCGAATCCTTGGCCTCACCCTTCACACCGGCTTCGCTCTTGCAGCCGCTTTCGCCCTTGCACGAGCTCTTGCCCTTACACGCGCTGTCGCCTTTACAGCCGCTCTTGCCTTTGCAGCCTGACTTTTCGGTCTTGGTGCCTTCGGCTTTTTTGGCGTGGTTATCCGCGTGCGCAGGTGCGGCGGATACTAGACCGGCGGCGATGCCGGCGATGGCGAGCTGGGTCAAGATCGAGGTCTTTTTCATGGGAGAGTCCTTTCAGGTGCCCCCCGGAAGGGAGCGTGGATTGTGCGAAGCTACAAAGTCCGTCGTTAAAGTACGGTGACTCTGTTTCAGACCATAGGTCTCCCGCATGTACGAAATGTTACGGAAGCTGGATTGGGGAGGAGAAAAAAGTCAGACGTCGGAAGTCGGAAGTCGGATGGAG
>JBIIWL010000155.1:0-5057 GCA_044338885.1 Fibrobacteria bacterium | reverse complement strand
CGAGAGTAGGCGGTGGGTCCCCACCAGAACATCCACGTCGCCGCGCTCGAGTGCGGCGAGCGTGTCTTTTTGTTCCGCTGCAGTTTTGAACCGATGGAGTGATTCTACCCGAACCGGCCAATCCGCAAAACGCTCACTGATGGTTTCAAAGTGTTGAGCGGCCAAAATGGTGGTGGGGGCCAACAACGCCACTTGCTTCTTATCGCCGAGGGCTTTGAACGCCGCGCGCATAGCCACTTCGGTTTTGCCAAAGCCCACATCGCCGCACACAAGACGGTCCATGGGGCGCGGCGATTCCATATCGCCCTTGACATCGGTGATGGCCTTGGCTTGATCGGGAGTGAGGTCGTACTCAAAAGAGGCGTCAAACTCTTGTTGCATCTCGCCGTCGGGCGAGTAGGTGAAGCCCTTGGCGACAGAGCGGCGCGCGTACAATTCGATGAGCTCACGAACGAGAACAACGATGGCCTTACGCGTTTTTTCCTTGGCGTTTTCCCACGCCTTGCCGCCGAGTTTCGAGAGCAGCGGCACGTTGCCGTCTTCGCCGCTGAACTTCTCCAGCTTGGCCAGGTCGGAGACCGGTAGCGTCAGCTTGTCTTTTCCCTGATAGTCGAGCAGGATGCAGTCGACTTCACGACCGCCCAGGCGCATGCGGCGGATACCGGCGAAGCGGCCGATGCCGTACGATTCGTGGACCACAAAGTCGCCGCGGTGCAACGCGTCGAAGTCGGGGATGGCGACGCCCCCACCGCGATACTTTCGTTTGCGTGCCCCGCGCGTGACGCGGTTAAACAGCTGGTGGTCGGTGAGCAGGGCGATGCCCTGCGACCGATCCACGAACCCCGATGCCAAGGTGCCGATCAGCACGCCTTCGACGCCGTAGCGATGATAAGGCTCTGCCGCCTTTGCAAGGCGTTCGGCTTGCGCGGGGTTGGGGCACAACAAATAGGTGCGAATACCTTCGGCATGCCACTCGCGCAAGCGCGGTTCCACATCGGAGAGGCCGGCGCCCTCGCGCCCTTGTGCATCCACGTCGAATAGGGCGCTGCCCGGGCCTTCAAAGGCGATGCGACCAATCAACACGGTCCGCCGCGCTTCGAGTAAGGCGTGCACCTGCGGCGCGGTAAAGAACAACTCGTCGGGTGTATTGACTACGCGGCCTTGGGCGCGCGCTTCTTCGTAACCGCCGCGGGCGGCCACCTTGTTTTTCTCCAGAACTTTGGCGAGCCCGTCGGAATCGCCCACCACAACATGAGCGGCGGGCCCTAAAAAGTCGAGCAACGAGTGATCGAGCTTTTTGAAAAAGGCTTTTTGCCAGTGAATCCCAGCTAAATCATGCTTGCGCGTCAGGCGATGAAGCTCGGCTTCATAGGCCACCTCGCCGCCGAGGGCGTCGAGGTGTTCGAGCAACCCCGCCGCGATTTCATCGGGCGTGTAGCAGCACTCGTCTTGCGGCAACAGCGCCACGGAGTCCACGGCCTTGATCGAGCGTTGGGTGAAAATGTCAAACTCACGAATCGTCTCGATGGTTTCGCCATCGAGGACGATGCGGTAAGGGTTGGCGGCCATGAACGGGTAAATGTCGAGGATTTCGCCGCGCACACTGAAGTCGCCGATGTCTTGAACACTGGCGTCTTCGCGGAAGCCTAAGGCCCCCGCCGCCTCGCGGAAGGCCGCCGGGTTGAGGGCATCGCCCGCGCGCAGCGTTACGATTTCGCGGTGCAGGCTTTGCGGGCTCTGAAAACGCTCGAGCAAAGCCGAGACCGTGCTCACAACGACCGCGTGGCGCCCTTTATAGAGAGCCTCAAATGCTTCGAGCCGCTGCTCGCGTACTTGCCCGAAGGGCTCACGCCATTCGTAGGGTTTTAGGTCAAGTCCGGGGAAACGGAGTACGGCCGCTTCGCCAAGCCAGGCCTCAAGATCTTCGGCCATGGCCTCGGCATCTTTAGCGTCGGTCCCCAAATAAATCAGCGGCGCATTCGAAACCCGTGCTTTTTGAAATTGCGCCGCCACCAAGGCGGAGGCCGCCGAGCCGGCGAGGCCTGCGACATGAACGGGCTTTCCGGGTGCAGGGTTTAAGGCCGCAAAGTCGGGAAAGGCGCGCAGGTCAAGCAGCGTCGAAAGCGGAGTCACCGGGTCCATGGGGTCTTCAAATGTAGAAGAGAGTTGGTGTCTTAGGACTGAGATACCTAGGCGTTGTGACGCTTCACTGAAGGCCATAGGGGGCGTTGGCGCTTGAGGCCTTCTGCGGTTTTAGAACATCCAGAGGGCCTTCAAAACATTCCTAGGTTAGGCCCCACTGCAGAGGTCGCATTCCTAGGATAGGCCCCACTGCGGAAGTAACAACTCCCATAAAGGTCCTCATTGAGGAAGCACCCACTACTTCCCAAAGACCGCTGCGTACTCCCCATACCCTTCCTTCACTAAATCCTCTTTCGGAATAAAGCGGAGTGAGGCAGAATTGATGCAATAGCGCAACCCCTCCGGGCCAGGGCCATCGGGAAACACGTGGCCTAAATGTGAGTCGGCTTTACCGCTACGCACCTCGGTGCGGGTCATCCCGTGCGCCTTGTCGGTCAGCTCTTTAACCTTCGCGCCCTTCACAGGTTTGGTAAAACTCGGCCACCCCGTGCCGCTCTCGAATTTATCGCGCGAACTGAACAGCGGTTCACCCGAGACCACGTCGACGTAGAGGCCTTCGCGCTTGTTGTTCCAGAAGGCGTTGGCGAAGGGACGCTCCGTTCCGTTCTTACGAGTGATCTCATACTGCTCGGGGCTGAGACGTTTGCGTAGTTCCGCATCAGACAGGCTGGTCAGATCGCACGCCTCGCGCGGGTCTTCCTCCGCCGCAGTGGCGGATGATTTCGGGTTGACGACGCCATCGTTGGCGGGAGTCACGGGAATCACGGGCGGCGCACCCTTGCCCCACGCCTTGTCGATGAAGCTGGCGCGTCCAGAGCCCTGTTTATAGCGCTGGTAGCGGTCGGGGTTGAGCTTGCAGTATTTCTGATGATATTCTTCAGCCGCAAAAAAGCTCTGGAACGCTTCGACGGGAACGACAACGCCCTCGCGAAATTTCCCTGATGAGGCGATTTTGGCTTTGGACTCTTCGGCCAATTTTTTCTGTTCGGCATTGTGGACAATGATCGCAGGGCGGTATTGGCTGCCACGATCGGCAAACTGGCCTTGCAGATCGGTCGGATCGATCTGTCTCCAAAAAATCTCCAACAAGGTGGCGTACGAAACTTTTTTGGGGTCGTAAGTGACCTGCACGGCTTCCGTATGGCCGGTCTTGCCCATGCTCACCTTTTCGTAGGTCGGGGCGGGGTCATGTCCGTTTGCATAGCCCGACACGGCGGCACTCACGCCTTCCACATCCAAGAACGCGGCTTCAATGCACCAAAAACAACCACCGGCAAAGGTTGCGGTCCCAAGATTGGCAGGTTGATTTGTGGCGGTCATAGTTGGTCCTTTGTGTTTCTTTTTCAAAGTAATGGGTTGAGGGGGCGAGGCAAAGGCCGCCGCTACCAGTGCTGTCATCACACACAACGCTGTACGCAGGCGAGGCCTAAGGAGCCGCCCCGGCTTTGCGTCCTGCCATTTGCTGGTCATCGTTGATTGGTTCATAAATTCTTCCTCCCGCTTTAACCCTTAAGTCTGTGGAATGATCCTGATGTTACAGGCAAATCGCACGGAGCGATGGAAGGGGGGATTTTGTGGGGGGTGTTGTTGGTCCTTTGGGTTGATGGGAACCATAGGCCCCGGCCCATAAGACCGCAGACCCGTAATCTACACGATCGGATGACTCCGCATGAAAAAACCCCTTCCGAGTCGATCGGAAGGGGTCTTTGCACTAATTCTACTGAGCACTGAGTTAAGGTCGCGCTAAGATGTTGCGAATCGCAACGCTTCCAGGTTTGCGTGGGCGAACATCCACGATGATCAATCGTGAGGCGACCTTGGGCAATGTAAACTGGGCCTCACCCGGCCCGGTGCCGGAGAAGCGGGCGGTCTGGCGGCCACTCACGGTGCGCACGGTCACATCATACGCACCCATGGCGGTGGTCTGAATTTTTAGGGCACCGGCGCGCCATTGGGTGTGATAGGCATTCGCTTCAGCGTTCCAGATTTGATGCGAGCCATTGAGCGAGGTTGGATCATCAAACACGTTGCCCGTGCCATGGCCGTTTAAGGTATACCACGTTTCTTTGGTCCAGGCCGTGTCCTGGGTTGCGGACCTGTAGTTATTGAGGCGGATGTAAACCACCCGCATTTGGGTCGGCGTCGAAATCGGAATGGCGGGCAAGCCGAGGTAGACCTTGCGGCGGTCGGTGGAGACGCGGATTTCGGAAGGGGTCAATGTGGTTGTGGAAAGCTTGCTTCCGCCACCATACGAGCTGGTGGGCGTCATGTGATAGCTCTGTACGGTATAGTTCGCCGCGAGCTTGGCCACGGTGGTGTCGACCGGTTTTGAAAATTCGATTTCAAAACCGCTCGGTCTGGCGCGCACCGCGCGCATTTCAAAGGCGTTTGTCGCGCCGCCATAGCGTAATTTAGCGAGCCCGAAATCGACGCGGTTCGAACTGTTTTGATTCTTCGGGTACCCGTCATTATCGTTGCGTCCGCCGAGCATCCCCACGTATAGCATGCTGTCGGGCCCGAACGCCATGCGAAACACCCCAGCTTCCAACCCCCCGGTGAACACAAACGCCGCCCCCTGAAAATCACCCGCGCTGTTCTTTTCCAAGAAGTAACGCTGGATGCCGCCCCAGCGCACATCGCCCATCAATATTTGGCCGGCGTAGGGGCCGTAGGGCACATAAATGGGGGCTGTGGGTGAATTGGCGATGTCGTTGTGAACCGCCCAAACGGTGGGTGGTGTTTCGGTAATGGTATCCCATGGCGTGTAGTACGTAGCGGCGATGCCACCTGATTTTTTAGCCCCGTAAAACTTTCCTTCCTGAAGGCAAATCAATTTATTGCCCGGCAACCAATCGCCTTGATTGTCGGGAATGCAATGCCGTCCTTCGGGCCCAAAACCCACGCCTGATGCGGCG
>JBIIWL010000154.1:0-5068 GCA_044338885.1 Fibrobacteria bacterium | reverse complement strand
CTTCCGTCAACTTGTACG
Organism: Fibrobacteria bacterium; assembly: GCA_044338885.1. Lineage (GTDB taxonomy): Bacteria > Fibrobacterota > Fibrobacteria > UBA11236 > UBA11236 > UBA11236. The sequence goes on along the minus strand of JBIIWL010000154.1, from coordinate 5,050 downwards.
GCTGGATCATGGTGCCCATGGCCCCGTCGAGGATCAGGATGCGTTGCTTCAGCAAGGAATGAATGGGATGCGAGTTCGACATAGTATCTCCAGAATGATGGCCTGAATGCTCAATGCTCAATGAGCAATGATCAAACAAATATTCTCGTGCTTAATGTGGTTGAGCATTGAGCATTGCTCATTGAGCATTTTCTCGCTTCGTTCCCACCGCCAAGACCCCTTCTAACTCAGGGTACTCGGGCGAGGGCGGGGTGATTTCAAATTGCGCGAGGTTAAACCCCGCCGCGGTGATCCACTCTTTGAGATCATCTTCGGCGAAGCCGAGCCAGAAGTCGCCGAACTTCGACCGCATCCAGTCTTCTTCGTGGGCGAGCAAGTCGAGTACGAGCAAGCGCCCACCGGGCGCGAGCAAACGATACGCTTCTCGCAAGGCGGCGGCCGGGTCGGAGGCGTGATGGAGCGACTGCGAGATCACCGCGATGTCGAACGAGGCGTCGGGCAGGCCGGTGCGTTCCATCGGGGCCAACACATACCGCAGCTCTGCAGTAGTGACATCGGCCTTGGCCAACCGGATTTGTTCTTCTGAACTGTCGACGCCCGTCACATTATTCCCCGCCGCTGCAAAGCGTCGCGCGAGGCGCCCGTTGCCGCACCCGAGGTCGACGATACGTTTGCCGGCAAAGAGGCTGATGATACCTTCGGCTAACGCCTGCCAGGTTTGCCCCGGCGACGTACGGTTTTGCACGGCCTCAGGGTTACCGGCGTTAAAGAACTCGCGCGAACTTTCGGCGCGCTCGAGTAAGGTCTTTTCGAGCAGGCGTGCATCGCGTGACCGCCAGCGCGCCGAGGTCGTGTTCACGAGGGCATCGCGCACCAGCGAGAGCTTACGGCCATCACCGGTCGGCAAACGGTAAAACACCTTTTGGCCTTCTTTACGCGCGGCCACCAAGTCTTGGTCTTTGAGCAGCGCGAGCTGCGACGACAAAGTGCTCTGCCCGATGCCCAGCACCTTTTGAATCTCACCGACGGCCAGCTCGTGATCTTGTAAGAGCGCCAGCACGCGCAGGCGCGTCTCATCTCCGAGCAGTTTATACACTGCCGTGAGGGTGCCGATATCGAGGGCCAAGGTCATGCCCCCTAATATATCAACATATCGCGATATATGGATGGATTATTTGCGCCAAAGCCCCAAGGTGAATTTCTGGGGGCGGAGCAACCCCTTGAATTTAATCTGTTTCTGGGGGTAGAAACTGGGGTTCACCGGGTGCCGCAGCGGTACGAATCAATCATAGGGGTCGCCTTTGTGGGGATAACAGCCGGAGGCAATACACAGCGCTTTCCCATCGCTCGAGATGTAAAGGCCTGGCTCTTCTTTTGAACCGCTGTCGCTCAATTGAGCACGAAGCCCCGCGGTATCGCGGGTTACACGCTCCACGAATCGCCCGTTTCGCAGCACACCCGCCCACAGTTTGATTTTACCGGGAATACACCCGCTTTGGGTGACGAACTCGAAATACAAGAGAGAATCCGCAGCGCGGTACAGCACGTTATCACAGAGCTGCCCCTCCTCTATTTCGAGAATGAGCTTCCCGGGTTCCAAGCCACTTTCATTGAAACGGGTCGTATACAAGCGCAAAGACTCTGACCGTGGTGCCGAACCCAAGAGACTGTTTTCCCAAATCTGATAACTTGTCAGATAAACCACAGATGAATCTGGCTGAATCCATCGTGCGGCACTCACACTTTCGCGAACGTCCGCGCACCCCATGAGCCCGAGTAAGGCCAACGGGGCTGCGACGCGCATGCAGGCTCTCGTTGCCGACAGGCGCACGCGGAGGATCCGTAAAAAATGAGCGTCGGCCATCGTGCAAATATACTCCGTAACAGCATCGAATTCTTTAAGTCTGGACGTTGACCGCCCCGGCTTAAAATTATGGATTTGCAATGGTCATGAAGGACCATATCGCTGAGGAGGACATAGCTCCCGAACCACCAACAGCGAGCACTCGCCAAAAATATTCCGTAGTGGGTTGTAGCCCGCTCACGGTCCAAGACGAACCACTCGTGGTCACCACCGGCGTCGCCACAGAATCATTGACCGTCATGCTCCCAAATAAGCTGTCAGTCGCCACTTGCACTCTGAAATAGCGAGCATCCCCGGCATCAACTATGGTTCTCCACGTCAAGGTTGGCGACAGCGCAATGTTTGTGGCTTGATCAAGAGGATCACTTAATTGCCTCGTGAGTGGCATGGGCCCGTCGACTGTGGTAAACGATCGCGTTTCCGAGGTCGTGGAACCTCCGCGTCCGGTTGCGAGCACTCGCCAGAAATACCGGGAACCAAGCGCGAGAGAACCGACAGAATGTGATTGGGTCATCGAGTCCGAGACATATGGGATCGTATCGTTTCTAAGGTAGGACGTGAAAAGACTGTCGGTTGAAAGCTGGAATCGATACCCCGTGACGTGTAGCGATTTGATGTTCTTCATCCACGTGAAAATGGGTGCGATCGCGACACCCGTGGCCCGATTTTTAGGCTGCATGAGCGATGTCTTCCATGGAGGAAGTAAGGGTGGGTCACCAACTCCAGTCCATTTTCGAACATTCCTGAGAACCAATCGCGCGATGCCCGCACTCCCATAGGAAATGAGATGTACTCCACCATGCAGATAGAGTCTGGACACGTAGGTCGTACTCACATCGCCGTTCTCATCCTCTATGGTATCTCTATACGTTGTGAACAATGCAGGCACGGAATCACCAACATCAACGTATTCTTGACGAAATTCAGGATTACCGGCAGGATATAGAGCCGTTGAATCGCTTATAATGCCGGCAATGTTGAATCCTGTACTCAGGTATGAGAACCCAGGACTGGACTCAAACTCTAAAATGATATATTCCGCGGGGGGCGGCAATCGAAACACATAGCCACCGATGCTCGATGAAAGCCATTCAGTGGGGATTTCCGCAGACTCATAGGATACCACCGGTATTGTTGATGGTTGACTTCCCGCAAGGATCGTCACTGGTGAGAGTACGGGATCACGGCCCTCAATGTTGACTTTCACGGTGTACCCGCCCACAACAACGCCATCGATTCGGCATTTGCCCGCCGCATCGCTCGTGGTCTTCCAAGGGGTTCCAACCACTCCACAAATGGCGCCTGCCAGAGGCACACTGTCTTTGTCTCGAATTTCGACAACGACGGATCCCGCAAACCGCAACGTATCGCGTCCGATATCCAAACGGCTCGAAAGATTAATGGGCGCGACCAAGGCCGCGAGCGCCGTATCATTCGAGGCGACATACGCCGTCACACTGTATCGACCCTGACTCACCTTCTCAAACCGATACCGACCGTTTGCGTCTGTTGCCGTCACTTTCGGTGCAACGGGAGAACTTGTTCGCGCTAACACAGTTTCCGACTCCGGAAACAACTTCACCACCGCCCCCGAGACGGGGGAACCTTGCGGGTCAACGATGATTCCCGTAAGGCCCTCTCCCCCCGTCCCACCCCCTGTAGGGCTTCCAAAGTCGCAACTCGCCACCAACGCCGCAATGCCGAGCAGGCCTAAAAGTTTTAGGGACTTCATTTTTTCCTCCGGGCAATCACTTTTGATATCGGAAATAACTGAAAATTCAATTGATAGAGACGATCCACGTCATCATCCTGCGTGACGATCTCAAACACTTCATCACGCAGTGCCCGCAGTTTTTTGTGGATCAAGGCAAACGACTTTTCAGACACGCTCACAGTCAAATAGGAGAAGGGGCGGGCCACAGCAGGCACCTCATCCAACGCGCGTCGTGCCAAATCGAGATGATTCAATAATACCGGCCTTATTTGCGTCGGCGCATTCTGCGGCCCCGACAACACCACGCGCTCAGTGGGCTCATAGCCACCGTGCGGCGTTTTACGAATCAGTTTTAACCGATGAAGCAGCGTGACCGCTTCACGAGCCACGGCTTCGGGAATCGGAGGGTTCAACAACGAACCCAATTCTGCGTAGTCACCGCGAAAGTCGTAGACCGCCAAAAGTTCTCGCACGGCCGCGTAATGCCATTTAGAGAAGTACTCCGCATGCGAGGCCTCCAGCAAGGTGTGACGACCCGCGGCGTCCGATTCCTTCAACCGATTCAGCGCATGTTGTTTCTCTTCGGTGCCTTCGGCTTGCGTATAGGCCACAAGTTTTTCGAAGTATTCGGTCTCGGCCTTTGTGAGACCGAAGATTTTTGCAAACCCCAGAATGCGAGATGGAGTGAGGACCGCTTTTCCACTAAGGACATCGCGAAAGAAACTCGATGACTTGGCCCTCAGAGTTTGGGCGATGCGGCGTTGCGAGAAGGTGCGGTCTTCCGCCCGGCGCGCCTCGTAGGCGCGTCGCAGAAACTCACGCGCGTCTAAGAACGCGTAGACCGAGAGCGTGGACTGGAGTTGCTTCGCCATGGGTGTTCCTTCACAAGACCGCCGACCTCACCTCAGTTTAAAACGCGAGGGCGCACTATGCTGCGGCAAAGCTTCAAATACCGTTTGCCATTGGCAAACGTTTGCGAGGTTGCCGCTACACCACTCTCACTGAGCCCGTTTTTTAAGAACGAAGGTGAGGACACCAGAGAAACACCGTACGTTTCAAAACCGAACACCCCCATTCCCTGCGTTACCCCCCCTCTCCCTCCGGGAGACGGGTTGGGGGTGAGGGTAAACCCCGAGCCCACACCCTTACCCCCCGAAAACACTCTTTTTAAAGGAATTTGAGCCCAAATTTCGCTCGACTTGCCTAAATAGTTGTTGTAACAGATATTTGGCATACCGTTCGCTTTTACCTTATGTGCGACCGAAAACCATTCAGCCGCCACACCGAATCACGGACGATTCGAAAGACGATTCAACAGACAGAGGTTTATCATGACCACCGCAACCACCAAAAAAGTTTCCGGCATCTTGCGCAACAACCAGATGCACTGGGTCGGCGACGGGTTCCCCGTGCGCACCCTGTTCGCCTACAGCCGCCAGGGCAACGACATCAGCCCGTTCCTCATGCTTGAT
>JBIIWL010000152.1:0-5100 GCA_044338885.1 Fibrobacteria bacterium | reverse complement strand
CCAAGACGCCGCCATAGCCATGCAACAGGCATTGGAAGAAAAACGCCGCGCCGCTGAGCTGGAATCCAGCACCCTCCTGATCGAAACCCGGGCCCGCATTGCAGCCGAAACTCAAGACGCTAGAGCCCGGGTAGACGCTTTGCGCACCGAGTTGCAGCAGCTAGAAAACGAACGGTCTCGATTCTATCTGCGTTTCCAAAACTTGCTCAGCGAGCAATCGGCACTACTCGAATCTTTCATGGATACCCCCCCGGCACAGCGAGACGACGACCGGCTCGCCTAAACGCAGGCGGCGTGTTATCGTCTTTCCGATGGTGATCTGTCGCTGCCTGTTTTGTAGTATATTCGTGTCAGAGAGAGGCGGCGGCCCGAGCAGATTTCCGCATTCGTGTCAGACTACACAAGTCAACTCATGAATGAGAAACTCCGCTGAGGGCTTCGGATCGGCCGCGGAGACGGACACGCGTACACTGGATGTAAACAATGGAAAACACAGAAATCGCCCCGAAGGGCTTCAACTGGTTCAAGCTTCTCGGAATTTTGGCGGTCGTCGGCGTCATCATCGCCGTGGGTCGTATCGTGCTTCGCGTATTCCGCGAAAAGCCTGAGACGGAAACCGATACCGAACACCACGAAGCGGCCTAAATAGAGGCGAATCGTTATTCGCCTCGCCACGCCGCATTTGCAGCCCGTCACATTACGGGTCACCTCATGAAGTTCTGCCCCCCCGCATTATGGGAATCGCTCGCCCGTGCGGACGCATCCGCCACGTTCTTTCAGACCCCGGCATGGCACGCGATTGCGGCGCGCCACTTTGGGGCCCAAAGCGCCCCGCTACTTTTTGAATTCGCCGGTAAGCCAAACTCCGTGGCATGCCTCCCCCTTTTGCGCGACAAACGCTGGGGCCGCTGGCGTTACTTCAGCCCGTTTGGCACCTACACCGCCCTGTTGTGTGCGCAGCCCCTTGATGCCTCTGAAATCGCACAGGTCGAAGCCTCGTTAGCGCGCCTCAACCTGCAACTCGCCTCCTCGCCCTTTACGCAGAACCCCGTCTCGGTCGGTCACGCGACCCAAGCCCGTGTTCACGTTGTCGACCTCGCGCACATCGACGCTGCCGACGTGATGCGCGATTGGTCCCCAGACCCGCGACGCAAAGTGCGCATGGCCCAAGACGCAGGCGTCACCATCCGCACGGGCGACACGGACGCGTGCTGGCGCGACTACCTCGCCGTGTACCTTAAGTCTTTACAGCGTTGGGGTGATCGCGCCACATCGCGCTACCCCGACGCCTTGTTCGCCGATATCCGCCGCAGCACCGCCGGTGCCCACCGTCTGTGGCTGGCTGAACACGACGGCCTCGTGATCGCCGGCTTTATCGCCTTTTATCACAATCGGCACGCGTGCATCTGGCACGGCGCGTCCGACCCGGCGCATTTTAAAACCGGAGCCGTGCAGCTGCTCTACCGCACAATGATCGCCGCCGCCGCACGCGACGGCTACGCGGTCTTCGACCTTATGGGGAGCGGTGGCACCGCGTCGCTTGAAGCCTTCAAGGCTAGCCTAGGCACAGGCGTGCTCGAGTACGAGACCTCTCTCAACCGACGGGGCCTGGTGGCCGCGCTGGCCACGTGGCGCGAGCGCCTGCGCGGAGGGTCTCGCCCGTGACGGCTTTGGAAACGCCTCCACAGCAGGCAACGACTCTGGAGGCCTATCGCGCTTACGTCGCGCGCGCCTATCGCGACGAATTCGGAGTCACCGATGCGGTGCAAGCGGACAGTGTGGCCGCAGACTGGTATCATGCCGATGCGCGCCATGATGAACGCTTTTTGGAGTTGGGGGGGCGCATGCCGGGTGGGCTGCGCGTTTTAGACCTCGCCTCCGGCATGGGTACGGCGGTCTTACGGGGTTTAGACTTGGGCCTTGATATTTACGGCATTGAACCCGATGCGACCAAGCTGGGGCTCATGGGGCGCCGCATCGCCGAAGATCCACAACAGACCAAGCGCACGTCGCGATTCGCGCGCGCTGTGGGCGAGCATCTTCCCTACCGTGACGAGACCTTCGATGCGGTGCTGTCGTACCAAACCCTCGAACACGTCCAAAATGTGGACGCCGTGCTCGCCGAAATGCTGCGCGTGATCAAACCGGGTGGCGCGCTCCACCTGCGCTGCCCCGACTATCGCGGCACGTTTGAGGGCCACTATCTGTTGCCGTGGTTGCCGCTCATGCCGCGCCACCTAGCGCAGACATACTTGCGTCTGTGTAGACGTCCTGCCCAAGGTTTGCGCGGGATTGTTTACACCACTCAACGCGGAATCACCCGTTCGCTAAAAACTTCGGCCGCGCGCGCGGGGTATTCCGTCGAGGTGATGGATCTGGAACGCGAGCGCCTACGCGAACGGTTGCGCGTGCAGGGCTTGCCCGCGCACGATTTTATGATCTCGGCCGTTCAGGCCGTGCAGTATGTGCGCAAACTTTTCAGGGCTGAAACGCAGATCAACCTCTGGGTCACTCGACTCTAAAATGTCGAGCGTTGACTCAGCCCGCTTTGCGGGCTATGGTCAGGTAAGCCCAAGTCCATTTACGCGAGCCCGGTGCGCGGTCGAGCTGATCAAGGGCCAGCGCCACAAACTGAATGCCCAACGACAGCGCGGGGATAATGGGGACCCACCGCATCGGCCCGCGCTGTAGCCGATACAACTGGTGGACAAACAACTGCCCGAAGGTCACCCAAAAACCTGACAAGGGGCGGACCTCAACGTGATCGAACCCCACCTTTTTAAACACGTGCGTGAGGCCGTAACGGGAGTAACGGAAAAAGTCGCGCGGCTCTTCGTGGATGTGCCAGATGAACGGTGTGACGTAAACGGCGTGGCCACCGGGCGCCAGCACGCGGGCCGCTTCACGGAGCGCCGCCTCCGGCTCCTCCAAGTGTTCCAGAACCGAAGAGCACAGTACGGTGTCAAAGGTGCCGTCGCGAAACGGGAGATGATAGGCGTTAGACCCGACGTCGACCGCCGAACCACCGTGTAGGCTACCGGGGTGATCGACACCGATGTGGTGGGTCACACGGCCCTTGGTCAGGCGCGTGTAGGGCTTGAGGCCGCACCCGATGTCGAGCAGCGCGCCACGCGGTGGCACGCTCGTGACCTCATCGAGCGCGCGCTTGAGCGCGCGATCGCCGATGTGATACACAAGCCAATCTTGAATGTTCATGGTCGAGATGAGCGAGGGTCGGGTGACGCGCCGTTTGGGGGGCGGCTTACGCCTGACCTTTCGAGCTGAGCCACACGTTGCCCGCGCCAAACAGTTCGCGCAAACGGTCGAAACATTCGGGGCCGGGGTCGATCATGTATTTGTCGCTCACCACATCGATTGAATCGGAGCGGTTGGCTTGAGCGGAATCGAGGTGGAACACGAGGCGGCACGGCCCGGGGTTGGCCTCGCACACGGCGCGCAATTCTTCGAGCTGCTCGGGCTGCAAGCCCGCCGTGCTCAAACGCATGTGAATGCTGCGCGCGAGTTGGCCGCGTGCGCCCGCCAGCGGCAGGACGCGTACGGTGGTCAGCTTGTGCGAACGGCGGTCCTCATCCCACGTGAGCGCGCCGCGGATCAGCACCATGGAGTCCACCTCCACATCGTGTCGCACGCTTTCATACACGTCGGACCAAATCGCGACCTCCACCTTACCGGTGAAGTCTTCAAGGTCGGCGAAGGCAAACACCTTGTTGTCTTTAGGGCTGATCCGCGGTTTAATGCGCGTGATCATGCCGCCGAGGATCACGTTCGACCCTGATGAAATCATTTTAAGACGCTCCGGGTCGAGCGGGGAGGTGGCGAAGCCTTCAAGCTCGGCGCGGTAGGGCTCGAGGGGGTGGCCCGAGAGGTACAGGCCGAGCACCTCTTTTTCTTTCTCGAGCATTTCGTGGTAGGGCCACGGGTCGACCACGGGTAAGCTCGGCTCATTGGCCGTGAGGCCCGCCGCGCCGCCGTCGCCCTCGCTGCCCGCGGCACCGCCGCCGAACAAACTCACTTGGCCGAGGTCGCGATCGGCCTGCACACCGGCGGACCACGCCATGGCGGTCTCAACCGCGGCGAACTGCTGCGCGCGGTTACCGGGAAGGTCGTCAGGCAGCGCGCCGGCGAGGATCAAAGATTCCAGCGCGCGGCGGTTGAGCATTTGACCGTCGACGCGGCGGCACAAGTCGAACAACGTGCGGAACGGGCCATTGGCCCGCCGCTCGATCACCAACTTTTCCACGGCCGCGAGGCCCACGTTCTTTACGCCGGCGAGGCCGTAGACGATCTTACCCTCTTCGGCGCGGAAGTGGGCGTCGCTGCGGTTGACGTCGGGAAACTGCACATCGACGCCGATTTGGCGGCACTCGTTGAGGAGCACGACCAGGCGCGCCGTGTCTTGCATTTCGGAGTTCATGTTCGCGGCCATAAACTCGGCCGGGTAATTGGCCTTGAGCCACGCGGTCTGGTAACCCACCATGGCGTACGCGGCCGAGTGAGACTTATTGAACGCGTAGCTGGAGAACGGGATGAGAATGTCCCACAACCGCTCGGCGAGCGCCGGGTCGTAGCCGCGCTCTTTGGCGCCGCCGACGAACTTCGGCTTCATCTCCTTCATCTTCTTTTCGTCTTTTTTACCCATCACGCGGCGGAGCAAATCGGCGCCGCCGAGCGTGAAGCCCGCGAGCACTTGGGCGAGCTTCATCACCTGCTCTTGGTACACGATCACGCCATAGGTCTCGCGCAAAATGGGCTCGAGATCTTTGTGGTAATAATCGGGCTTCTGATGCCCGCGCTTACGCGCGATGTAGTCAGGAATGTTCGCCATGGGCCCGGGGCGGTAGAGCGCGTTCATGGCGATGAGATCTTCAAGACCCGAAGGCTGCAGTTTACGCAAGTAGTCTTGCATGCCGCCCGATTCGAACTGGAACACACCCACGGTTTGGCCACGGCCAAGCATGGCCAGCGTGGCGGGGTCTTGCATGTCGAGCTTGAGGGGGTCGATGTCGATGCCGTGGTTGCGCTTGATTTGCGCGATGGCATCTTGAATCACCGACAAATTGCGCAAGCCCAAGAAGTCCA
>JBIIWL010000012.1:0-16553 GCA_044338885.1 Fibrobacteria bacterium | reverse complement strand
GGCGCGTACGACGCGCCGGCCTATGAGGTCAATTTTTACGAGCTCGCGCTGAAGGCCTCGGGTGCTGTACAGGCTGCCCGTTGGACCGATACCTCGACCCCCGCCGCCGATGCGTTTTACAAAACCAGCGGATTCATCCACTCGTTCAACGGGCCGCACTCGCTGTTTGTGGACACGATCCGCTCGCTGCGTGCACTGGCGCTCTCCCACAAGTTCGGTCATTTGCTCATGGGCGAGAAGGATGCCAAAATCTCGCTGCTCGGTCGTTTGATTGAACACGCCCACGCCACGGCCCAATATGCGGTGTGGTACGGCGAAGGCCGCGATCATTACGACGTGCGCGGTCGCACTGCTCACGAAAGCGTGTTCAACACCAACGATGGCAGTTACCGCTGCCCCAACTCGCAACAGGGCTTTTCGCCATTCACGACGTGGACGCGCGGCCAATCGTGGGCCATGCTCGGCTTTGCCGAAGAGCTTGAGTTTATCGCCACGTTGTCCGACGCAGACCTCGCTCCGTTTGGTGGCCGCGAAGCGGTGATCGCGCCCATGATCAAGGCGGCCAAGGCCACTTGTGATTACTGGATCGAAGACACCCCGCTCGACGGCATTCCCTACTGGGATAACGGGGCTTCCGAGCTTCACAAACTCGGTGACTGGCGCTCGCGTGCCGCCGAGCCGTTCAATGAACACGAGCCGGTGGATAGTTCCGCGGCCGCCATCGCCTGCCAAGGCCTCATGCGTTTGGGTAAATATTTGGAACAGTCGGACGTCGGACGTCGGACGTCGGAAGGAAAGACAGAACGCGCCGCGCAGGATTATTTCCAGGCGGGTTTGACGATTCTGGATCGACTTTTGGAAGAGCCTTACCTCGCGACGGACGTCAATCATCAGGGCCTGTTGTTGCACACCGTGTATCACTGGCCCAATGGTTGGGATTACGTGCCCACCGGTGCGAAAGTACCGCAGGGCGAAGCCTGCCAATGGGGTGATTATCACCTGCGTGAAGCGGCGCTCTACGCGCAGCGTTTGGCGCAGAACAAACCTTACTACACCTTCTTCGGGGCTCAATAAATCATGACAAAGCGAGTGGCGTTGGTGACGGGTGGGACCCGTGGCATTGGCTACGGCGTAGCCGTCGCCTTAGGCAAGAGCGGCTTTAATCTCGTGGTGTGCGGTCTGCGCGACGCCGCGGCCGCGCAAGCATCGGTCGATAAACTCCGCGCGGAATCAGGCGCCGAGGTGTTGTATGTGCGTGCCGACATCGGTTCAAAACCGGAGCGCGACAACCTAATCGCCTCGATTGAAAACCATTATGGCGCGCTTCATGTGTTGGTGAACAATGCGGGTGTCGCGCCCGATGTGCGCGCCGATGTGTTGGAAGCCGGCGAAGAGAGCTTCGAACGGCTGATGCGTATCAACCTGCAGGGGCCTTACTTTCTCACGCAAGCCGCGGCCAACTTTATGGTGCGCCAAAAGCAAGCCGACGCGTCCTTCACGGGTTCGGTCGTCACGGTGACGTCGGTGTCTGCCGAGGTCGCCTCTGTGAATCGCGGCGACTACTGCGTGAGCAAAGCTGGTCTTGCCATGGCGGTGAAACTGTTCGCCGCGCGTTTGGGCGAATTTGGGATCCCGGTGTATGAAGTACGCCCGGGTATCATCGCCACCGACATGACCGCGGGCGTGACCGGTAAGTACGATACGCTGATCGCCAATGGCCTGCTCGTTGAACCACGCTGGGGCACGCCCGACGATGTGGGGCGCGCCGTCGCCGCACTCGCACGCGGCGATGTGCCTTACAGCACGGGCACGGTGTTGCATGTGGATGGCGGGTTAACGTTGCAGCGGCTTTAAAAAAATGCTCAATGCTCAATAAAATTCGAACATTTCTATCAGGAAAATGTTCTCGAGCATTGAGCATTGTTCATTCTGACTTCACACTAACGTCTTTCACTCCTTATCCCGACTTCCAATGACCCAATCCATTTTCGACCAAATCGGTTCCATCGGCCTGATGCCCGTCATCGTCATTGAGGATGCGGACGCCGCTGTCCCTCTGGCTGAAGCCCTCATCGCGGGCGGCCTCCCGCTCGCCGAGGTCACCTTCCGCACCGCGGCAGCGGGCAAGGCCATTGCGGCCATGGCTAAGGTTCCCGGCTTGCTCTTGGGTGCCGGTACAGTCATGAAGCCCGAACAGGTTGACCAAGCCATGGACCTCGGTGCGACGTTCGCGCTCGCCCCTCACTTTAGTGCGAAGACCGCGGAGTATGCTCTTAAAAAGGGTCTGCCCTTCGTGCCGGGCGTCGTGACGCCTTCCGAAATGGTCACCGCATTGGATGCCGGGTTTAGCGTACAGAAATTCTTCCCCGCCGAATCAGCGGGTGGTGCGCCCTTCCTCAAGGCCGTGTCCGCCCCCATTCGTGGGATTCGCTTTGTACCCACGGGTTCGATCGATCTGGCCAAATTGCCTTCCTACCTTCAGGTCTCTTCGGTACTCGCCGTGGGGGGGAGCTGGATGGTGGCCCCCAAACTGATCGCCGATAAAAACTGGACCGAAATCACACGCCTCGCCGCCGAGGCCGTGGCGGTTGTAAGGGCCACGCGTAGCGTGTAAGGGCGAGCGACTGCTCGCCCTCTGCCTACCGCCACGTACGCCCCAACAAGGAGCACACCATGTTAAAAGTCAAAAGCCGTGAGTCCTGCCTCTTCGACGAAATCTCACTCGGCGAGGTCATGCTGCGCCTCGACCCCGGTGACATGCGTGTGCGCACAGCGCGCCAGTTCACCGCGTGGGAAGGTGGCGGCGAGTATAACGTGGCCCGCGGCTTGCGCCGCTGCTTCGGCCAACGTACGGCGGTCGTCACCGCCTTTGCCGACAACGATGTAGGCCGCCTGGTCGAAGACTTCATCCTGCAAGGCGGGGTGGACACGCGTCACATTCTGTGGCGTAACTATGACGGCATCGGGCGCAGCGTGCGCAACGGCCTGAACTTTACCGAGCGCGGCTTTGGCGCGCGCGGGGCAGCGGGCACATCGGATCGTGGTCACACGGCCGCGTCGCAGCTTAAAAAGGGTGACATCGATTGGGAAACGATTTTCGGCAAAGACGGCGCGCGCTGGCTGCACACCGGCGGTATTTACGCCGCGCTTTCCGAAACTACGGCGGACGTGGTTGAAGAGGCGATGATCGCCGCTAAAAAACACGGCACCATCATCTCGTACGATCTCAACTACCGCCCCAGTTTGTGGAAGAACTTCGGCGGCCAACAAAAAGCTCAAGAAGTCAACCGCCGCCTCGTCAAATATGTCGACGTGCTCATCGGGAATGAAGAAGACTTCACGGCCTGCCTAGGCTTTCATGTCGAGGGCACGGATGAAAACCTCTCGGCGCTCGACACCTCCAACTTCAAGAAGATGATTGGGGCCGTGACTCAAGAGTTTGTACACCTCTCTGTCGTCGCCACCACATTGCGCACGGTCAAGTCTGCGACCATCAACGACTGGGCGGCGATCTGCTGGGCCGACACCTCGACAGGCTCAGTGCGGAGTGGTCAGTTTTACGAATCATCCGTACGCGAAGGTCTTGAAATCTACGATCGCGTCGGCGGGGGAGATTCGTTCGCGTCAGGTCTCGTGTACGGCCTGATGGAAAAGGGTGATGCCCAATTGGCGGTGGAGTACGGCGCGGCCCATGGCGCGCTGGCTATGACCACGCCGGGTGATACCTCAATGGCCTCACTCTCTGAGGTGGAGCATTTGATGAAGGGCGGGTCTGCCAGAGTCGCGCGCTAAGGCGTGCGACGGCGCGCGTCGCGCGCTGTTTTTCAGCCGGACCTGCGACGATACTTCACAAGCTCAAGCTTCATTCTCAAATGAGTTCACCCTGCTCCGATTTATTTCGGGCAGGGTTTTTCTTTTATTGGGCATTATGTGCTATGCCTATAAACCCGTCCGCACGCCCTCCGGCACAATCCTCATGCACACGGTGCCGGAGATTCGTCGCTTAGAGCGTGAAGGCAAAATTCGCGAAGTCGAAGGGGAGTTCTACTTCGCCAAAGACACCGTACCGGTGATCATCGCCGGTGGCGCGGTCGTACCCATGCGGTGGGATCTCATCCCCTCCGGGTTTTTACGCGGCGAGAGTGCGACCGCCACCGAGGCCGTGCGCAAGAAAAACTCCCGCGCCCTCAATCCCGCCACCGGAAAGTCGTGGGGGTTCAGTTCGTACAACGCGCGTATGGAAACCGTGCGGTCGCTGTGGGCCTTTAAAGACGCCTGGAGCGCGGGCCGGCGCGGTATTATGCCGGTTGAAGCCTTTAAAGAACGACCCAATATGGAGGGCGCGCCGGCCGAGTTCACCGGACGTGAGTACGAGATCAGCCTTGATCGGCCTTACTTTCTCGCGGCGCTGTATGATACGTGGACCTCTCGCGACGGGGAGCGACTCGACTCGTGCACCGTGGTTACTGGGCCGAGCGACAATGTGCCCGCCGTACGCGCCATCTGGCATGAGCGCGTGCCGATCTTGTTGTCGGAGGAATCCTGCGCTGCCTGGCTCGACCCCAAGACGACTCCAGAGGCCGCGTGGGCCTTGCTCCGGAGTGCACTCTCGCCGTTCGCGCCGCAACTGACCGTGGCGGAAATCCCGCGGAGCACGCTACCTGGAAAAACGAAATCTCCCGCCTCCTCAGAGCCGTCTTTGTTCGACGGGCTCGCAGGCTCGGGCGAACCGTCTCTTTAGCCCTGATTGCTTTACCCTGAGGCTTTATTCGTCTCCGTCGCCGGAAAATTCACATCGAGGCATGAGGGGCAAATGCCGTGCGTGAATTCTGCACCGGTTCGTTTTTCAATGTATTCCTCGACTGGTGTCCACCTTCCAGTTTCGTCACGCATCTTATAGCAGTACGAACAGATCGGAAGCAAGCCCTCAAGCGTTTTGATTTTGATGCTGGCGCTTTGCAGTTTTTGAAGGAGACATTCTCGCGCTTTGGCCAATTGATCTCGTGCTGCAGAGACGGCCTTTTGTTCGGTAATATCGCGCGCCACCGCGTAAAACAAGCCGCCCACGGCGACGGCGGCCGATGATGACCACGCCATCCAGCGGTATTCACCATCTGCGCAGCGGAAGCGGTTTTCGAAATAGGTAGACGCACTGCCTTCCACCACCTGTACCATGATCTGCACCGTGGCCTCACGGTCATCCGGGTGCAATAATTCGATAAACGGGCGCGCGAGCAATTCGGCTTCGGAATACCCGAGAATGCGAGTGAACGCCGGGTTCACCTGCACGAAGTAACCTTCGCTGTTGCATACGCAGAGCATGTCACGAGACAGATTGAAAAACAGTTCGAAATTTTTCTCGTGCATGATGTCCGCCCTTGGTCGGAGCTTGTCGTGAGCTCCTCTATACAGGGTACGATCCTAGCGGGCTCAATGTGCTGGAAAGTGCGGTTTCGGCCCGTAAGCAGGGTTAGACCCTAGTGCGTAGGCGGATTTCTCCGGTTGACCTGTGAACCGATGAGACTGTCTGATGCCCCGCGGCGGCGTCTTCGGCCTTTCCAAGATTTAGCGGCTTTTTCATCACTTTCACCCCATTTTTGGTTGATTTTTGGGTCAAATCACCCTATTCCTATCGAAAATCACCCGGGAGGCCCATCACTCCACCCCCCCATAAAACCGTGCAGCTCGTCTGATCTCGCCCGAATATATACTGTTCATGTGGGCAGTATAAAACAAGGCGCGGTACCGCGGCGGGCAGTATGCAATCACGTGAACAATTGAGACCGCACACATTTCTCGGTATTCATTCCGAATCGTCGCTGCTGGGCGGCGTGGGCAGTGTGGCGCGGTGGGTGGCGCAGGCCAAGGCGCTGGGCTATACGTCGTTGGGCCTCACCGACGTGAACCGCATGAGCGGGTTGGTACTGTTCACGCAAGAGTGCGAGCGGCAGGGGATCAAACCGCTGTTGGGCGTTGAGCTCCGCGAGGCGGCCGACCCGGATCTTGCGGCGTTCGTGTTTGCGCGCAATGATCAAGGCTATGGCGATTTATGCGAACTCATCACGTGGCGGCAGACGGGTTTACCGCGTCGCATTCCGTTTTCATTGGGGGCGGCATTCGCCGAGGACTGGCCCAACGTGATTGTGCTCTCATCGTCCGTCCGGGTTTTGGAGGCCTTGGGGAAAGGGCCGAACAGGGCGCGGGCCTACGGGGCCCTGGTGTGCCATAGCGCACAGGCGCGGGCGCACAGCCGCGTGGTGGAGGCGTGGTGTGATCGTGCCGGTGTGCCCGTGGCCGCGTGCGGCGATGCCTGGTTTGTGACGCCACAAGAACATGCGATTCACCGCGTGTTGCGTGCGATCGATTTGAACTCCACGCTCTCGCGCTTGCGGCCCGGTGAGACCGCTCCTGAGGGCGCGTGGTTGCGTCCACCATCCTTAACACCGTTAACGCCGTCAACGGTGGGCCGCGAGAGCATGGAAGAGTTGTTTGAGAACCGCCCCGATGCAATTGAGAGTGCGACACATATTGCCGCGGCGTGCACGGCGCGCCCACCCATGAACGGTTGGGTGATGCCGCGCATCGATGTGCCTGAGGGTTATACGCCCGAGAGTTTCTTGGCGCAAGAGGCGCGCGAGGGGTTGCGCAAGCATTATGCGGGAACGCCCGCATTTGCCCGTGCCGCCGAGATTCAAGAGATGGAATTGGGTGTGATCAACAAGCTGGGGTTTGCGTCGTATTTCTTGATGGTGCAAGATGTGTTTCGTGCGGCGGGGCAACTGTTCGCCGCGCCGTACCGTAAGCCGATGGACTGCTCGCTGCTACGAGGTTCGGCGGCCAACTCGCTCACGTTTTACAACCTCGGGGTGGGGCGCCTCGACCCCATCGAACACGACCTGTATTTTCAACGCTTCCTCAACGAAGACCGCGCCAGCCCGCCCGACGCCGACCTCGACTTCGGCTGGGACGAGCGCGAGCGCATCCTCGAACATGTGGTCAAGCGTTACGGGCGTGCGCGCGTGGCCATCACGTGTACGTTCCAGCACTTTCGCTTTAAAGCCGCCTTCCGCGAGACCGCCAAGGTCTTCGGCTATGCCGAAGACCAAGTGACCGAAGTGCTGGAGGCCCGCGAGAGTCGTCAGCGCCGACGCGATGATGAGTCGCTCCGCAACATCAGCGCGTGGGCGCGGCGCATTCAGGGCCGTCCGCGCTTTTTGGGCCAGCACCCCGGCGGCCTGATCATCACCAACGAACCGATTTGGCGGCACGTGGGGTGCGAATGGTCGCGCAGCGTGCCTCACGACGTGCGCGCCGATGGAGCGGAGGGCGCGGACGGAGTGGATGGTTCGCGGCTTCACGCGGCGCGCCTGATCACGCAAATCGATATGCATAGCGGCATCGACGAGTTGGGGTTGATCAAGTTCGACTTGCTGGGCAACGGGTCGCTCTCGGTGCTGCGCGATGCGCTCGATCAAATCCGCGCGCAGGGCAGGCCCGACCCGCAGGTGTGGGATTTACGCAAGTGCTACGCCGACCCTAAGGCCAATGCGCTCATGCGCTCGGGCAACCTGCGCGGCGTGTTCTATCTCGAAAGCCCTGCGCAAACGCGCCTCAATAAAAAGGCCAATGTTGAAACCTTTGACGAGGTGATCGTCACCTCGTCGCTTATTCGCCCGGCGGGTACGGCGTATGCGAAGACGTATGTGGAACGCCATCGCAAGTCCAAAATGAACCCGCCGGTTCAAGATTGGGAATTCCTTCATCCGTCTCTTATCCCCATCCTCGGTGCCACGCATGATGTGTGCGCGTTTCAAGAAGATGTCACCAAAATCTGTCACGAGGTGGCGGGGCTGTCGTACAAGCGCGCCGACGCAGTGCGTAAGCAGATGAACAGCCAGCACGATGGCGCGCTCTCTACACCGGCGCTGCGTGCCTTGGCGGAGGAATTCATCACGGGGTGTATGACCAATCCCAAGCTCGCCCACCCGCTGACGCGTGCGCAGGGTGAAGAGTTGTGGCAGCGCGTGGCATCGTTCACCGGCTTCTCGTTTTGCAAATCGCACTCGGCCAGCTATGCCCAGCTCTCGTACCAATGCGTATGGCTTAAAGCCCACCACCCGGCCGAATTTCTCTCCGCCGTGCTCACCAACAACCACGGGTTCTACCGCCGCGAGGTGTACCTCAATGAGGCGCGCCGCCTAGGGCTTGAATTGCTCCCGCTCGACATCAACGCCTCGGTGTACGGGTACATCGGCGCGGGCGCGGTGATCCGCCCCGGCTTTGTCCACCTCAAACATGTGTCGCGCATAACGGTGGACGCCCTGCAACGTGAACGCGAGAGCACGCGCGGGCGCTTTTGTGACCTCGAAGATTTTCTCAAACGCGTTCCCGCTGGGCGCAAAGAGACCGAGCACTTCATACTCGCCGGGGCGTTTGACGGCTTTGGCATGACCCAGCCTGAATTGCTCTACCACCTCGACGGCATTTACAACAAGGTCTCCGCCCGTGCGGGCGGGCCAGCGTCGCTGTTTGAGACGGCCGGCAGTGCGGGCGAGACCCGTACCCTCCATCGCATTCCCACCGATCTACGCGACATCACCCTGATGGAGCGCTGCCTCAATGAGAAGCGCCTGTTCGGCTATATGCTCTCGGGCAACCCCCTTGCGGTGCTCGATGTGCACCCCGCCGCGCGCGACGCCGTACCTGTGGCGGATATCGGCCGCCACGTGGGCCAGCGCGTGAAGGTATTTGGCCTGCAGGTGACTGAGCGGTTGCACATGGTGCAAAAAAGCGGGCGGCTCATGAAGTTTCTCACGCTCGAAGATCAAAGCGGCACGGTGGACGTGATCTTTTGGCCCGATATGCTCGATCGCTGGGAAGAACAGCTCTACGAGAGTGGGCCTTTTGAAATATGGGGGCGCGTCACAGAAGAGTGGGATACGTATTCACTGGAGGCGGAGCAGGTGCGGCCCGTCGTGTACACCCCCAACTTGGTCGACTTCGAACGGGCCTCCCTGCGGCTGAAGACAGGTCGACCGGGTGTCGCGGCGGACACGGTGCACACGCTACCCGCCGCGGGGGAGATTCGGATTCATGCCGCGTGACAAGCAGCCCGTGCAAAATTGGTTCGCGGCCATCACGCTGCCGCATTTTATCGCGCAAGCGTTGGCGGTGGCCAAACCCGATGCGCGGGGAACCGCTTTTGCGGTGGTCGAACAAGATGCCCAGAGCCACAAGACGATTGTGACCGATGTGTCACCCGCGGCGGAGGCGCGCGGCGTACACCCGGGGTACCCGGTGTTTTTGTTGCGCCGTAAATTCCCCGGTGTGGCCGTTGTGACGCGCGATAAAGTCGTGGAGGCCACCGCGCGTGAGACCCTGCGGGCCTTATGGGTGCGTTGCACGCCCGATTTTACCGTGCGCGACAACGGCGGCGCGATGCTCGACATGACGGGCACTCCCGCCACGCGCCGCCATGCGCCACCCGTATGGGCGGCGCATGTGCGCGCCAGTCTGCTCCGCCTAGGGTTCGAGTCGGTGGCCGTCGGCGTCGCGTCGTCACAAGTAGTGGCGCGCGTGTTGTCGCGCGGTGCGGCCTTGTCGTTGCAGCATCGCCGCGTCTTGGTAGATCCGGGTTTGTTGGATGCACTGGTGGGGGTGGTCGTCTGCCCGGTGGGCGAGGAGGAGCGCGCGCTCGATGCCTTGCCGCCGGGCTTACTTCCGGGCCTGTCACCCGCGGCGCGCGCGCGCTTGCGCAAGTACGGGCTTGAGACCATTGCAGCGGTGCGCCGTTTGGGTAAAGAAGAGTTGACCCTACGGTTTGGGACCGAAGGCGAGAAGCTCTACACGCTCGCGCGCGGTTTAGACATGGAGCCCGTAGTGGCGCGGCGTAAACCGTTGTTGGTTGAAACCGTATTACCGCGCGACCTCAACGATGAGGCGGCGCTGCGTAACCAGGTAAGGTTGACGGCTGATAAATTGTGTCACGCGCTGCGCACTGTCGGTATGAAAACCGCGCGCTTCACCATGATCTTAGACTATGCGGATGGTCGTTCGGCGCGGCGCACGCACAACGTACGCCCACCATCAGCCGCTTTTGTCCCCCTCGCCGAAGCAGCGACGACGTTATTCTTTGATCTCTATCAGCGTCGCGTGGCGCTGCGCCGCATCCGCTTGTCGGTTGCGGCACCTGCCCCCGAGACGGGGCAGCGCGAGTTGTTCGATGTGCCCGGCGCGGCGCGGAGCGAAGCCTTAGCGGCGGCTATCGACCGCATCCGCATCAAACGCAGCTTTGGCGCGGTGCTCAGCGGGTCGAATGTGGGGGCATCGACTCCGGTCCAAAGAGCGCCGCGTTAAGCCGCACGTGGGGCATCGCACACAACACCCCGTTCTTCATTCACCCCTACACCCGAATCATGACACCGCATGACCCGGAGGCCCGGGCACAAAACCACCAGCATTGTGAGTGTCTAGAGGCTCGCCGATAAAGGTATTCAGTCGATGGATCAGTGAATTCCAGTCGTCACCTTCAAGGTGGAAATCGTGATCGGTGTTGGCAAAGGCGAGTTTGACGGCCGGGGAGAAGCGATACCGCTCCGCAACGTCGTTCCCGCCATAAACATCATGCACCCCTTGTACGATCAGACAGGGGGTACGAATGGTTTCAAGGTGTTTAAACCGAATGGGTTCGACACCGAGTTTGGGGTTTTCAAAGGCATAGCCGAGGGCGATCACTTTTTCGATGTCGAATTCATCGGCGATACGGGTTGCCGTGACGGCATTGATGGACCTTCCGATAATCACCAGGCGTTGATGCCGCGACTTAAGGTCCTTCAAATAATGGCGCAGATCGCGCGTGCGTTCATTGAGCGCGTTCGGTTTGATCACGGTCGTTTTACTGACGTACCACCAGTTTAAAAAATGACTCCACTGAGACGGATGCCCGATTAAAAGCAGCGCCTTAATGGGTTTTCGTACCCAGACGGGCCATGATTTTAGACGGTTCGTGGGATCCAAAATCGTGGAAGCGTGAGCGCCGTTACAGCGATAGGGAATGAATACTTCGAAAGAAGACCGTAAAGCCATTTCAAGACGGGCCATAAGCGACTCGTCTTTCATGTGGTTTTGGCGTTCGAGCCAGAGCAGGGCGGGTTTGGAAGACCTTTGGGTCACTGGCCGCGCACGCATTTTTCAAATAAGGTCGGAAACCGTTTGAGCGGATCGTACTTGGACTTAAGCGCTCGTCCGCTGTCTCCGTTGTAGCGCGCATCGAATGTGGATTCGTCCATAAAGCTCGTCGAATACAACATTTTAAGGCCGCCAAGCTCGAAGCACTTTTGATCAAGCACGCGCGTAGCCCAAAAATCACCTTTACCTTCGGAAAGCTCTGGTTTGGGCACGCGACAATAGCACCCGAGGTTGAAGTACAACGTGTCTTTGTGAATCGGGTAGAGTGTGGGAATGGCGGGGGTACGAATCACGACCGAAAGCCAGGGCTTACCCGCAAGGTCGACTGTGCGCAGGGCATACGTGAGCAGTTCCTCCGCCTTGTCCCACGGCACTTCCCAATCTTGAATGAGCAATTCTTTACCGTCATTTTGCTTAATCCCCCACGTCTCTTGCAGGTGTAACCAACGTTTATAAAAGCCAGAGTGGCGCATCGAGGCGGGGGCCCAGCGGCGCATGAGCTGATACGCGCGGGTCTCCGGAATGTTCCAGAACCATTCGGGGTCGTAGCGGAACAGGTAATCTTTGGTGGCAAGCCAAATGGTGCCGGGTTGCGAGACGAGCTTATAGAACACGCTGGTGCGCACGATGTCTTCGGCCTGGCGGCCGGGTGCGGGCGCATCGTCAAAACGCGAGGTGATGGCCAGTAAGCGATCGGGTGTGCCTTGTGTGGCATCGGCCGCGTACATCAGCGATTCTACAAAGTCTACGCCGGGGTCTTCTGCGGCCTCGCGTAGGGCGTCGAGGAATGTACCCGCCTCTTCAAACTCAGCGGTACGCAGGCGCACGTAGGGTTTAGCAGGTAGGAGTTTGATTTTGGCGCGGAGGATATACCCGAGCGTGCCGTAAGAATTACCCAACGCGGCAAAAAGGTCGGAAAACTCGTTGTCGGCGGTCGCGACGACAATGCGGCCATCGGGCAACAGGATTTCGGCTTCGACGATCATGTCGTGCACGAACCCGAAACGATGGCAGGTCGACTCGATGCCGATCCCCACGCTCGCGCCACCGAGGGTGATATGCTTAAGCTCCGGTGTGACCAGCGGGACGAACCCGCGCGGCAGGGTGTAGTCTACGATGGATTCGAAGGTTGTGAGGCCCTCAACATCGAGCACTTGCGCGGTTTCATCGAGATCGATCACTTCGTTGAAAATGCCGAGGTCGATGCGCGCGGTGGACTCGTCACGTTGGCGCGGCGCATACCGGAACAAATTTGAGGCCGTGCGTTTACGGAGCGCGAACGCGCCGTCCGCCGCGGCGATTTGCGCGCGCACGGATTCAAGTTTAGTCTCGTGACGTTGCAGCACGGGAGAAGCGGGTTGGGTCACAGGAATCTCGCAGTGTTGACGGGCGTGTCGATGCCGTCAGGGTAGGCATGAAGGTACGATCAGGCCATGAACCTCCAAATGGGGGATTGAACGCATGGTTCAATCACAATTTGTAAGGCCAAGCGGACGCGCCATCCAACTCACCCTGATGCTTTTAAAAATAGTTAGGGTCTAACCGGTTCAATCCCTAGGGTGTTTACCGCACGGTCTGGTAGACCCCGGGGACAACGCCTTTCGAGACGACGACCTGCCACAATTGGTTTTTGCGCGCGCGGAATGAGCCGGCGCAACAGGCGAGGTAATAAACCCACATGCGGTAGAATCTGTCACCATAGGCCTCTTTGTGCTGAGCCCAATTACGGTCAAAGTTTTCCCACCAGGCCATTAAAGTGCGGTCATAGTCGGGCCCGAAGTTATGCCAATCCTCCACGACAAGCAGTCGCTCCATCGCTTGGCTGAGTTGCGCGATGGAGGGCAATTGGGCGTGGGGGAAGATGTATTTGCCCAGCCACGGATCGATGCTGGTGACCGACTTGTTGCCGCCGATGGTGTGCACGAGCGCGAGGCCGCCGTCCTTGAGGCATCGGTGGATCACTGTGAAAAATTCACGGTAGTTGCGCGAACCGACGTGTTCGCACATGCCGATGGAGACTACGCGGTCGAAAGCGCCTTCTGCTTCGCGGTAATCTTGCAGACGAATGTCGACGGGTAAGTCTTTGTTGCGTGCTCGGCCATAGGCCACTTGTTCGGTCGAGATATTGTAGGCGGTCACGTGGCAGCCGTACCGTGAGGCCGCAAAATTCGCGAACCCACCCCACCCGCATCCGAGTTCAAGCACCTTCATGCCCGGTTTTAAACCAAGCTTGCGGCAAATAAGATCGAGCTTGTTGGTTTGCGCTTCATCGAGAGTTTGCGCGTCTTTCCAATACGCGCACGTATACTGCATGAAAGGGTCGAGCATGTCGGCGTAAAACTCATTGCCGAGGTTGTAGTGCACCTCGGCTACGGTTTTGGACATCGCTTTACTCTGTCGATTGAACAAGCGGGCCTTAATGAGGTCAAATGCCAACGGCCAATTCATCCGTATTTTTTGTTCAAGCTTTGCGCTCATTGCCTTGGTGAAGGTTTCATCGAGGCGTTCGCTATCCCACCAGCCGTCCATATAGGCTTCGCCCAGTCCCAGCGTGCCTTGTGAAAGGAAGCGGCCGTAAAAGTCTGGGTTGTGTACGTGAATGTCCCACGGTCTGTTGCCGCCGACATGGATGTCGGCAATTGCCAACAGTTCTCGAATGATGCGTTCTGCACCAGAGGCGCTTTCGACGGCCTTGGCCATCGCGGCGGGTGCCGAAATATCTTGTTGAATGCCTGTCATCATAATGAGTTCCGATTCATGAGATGCGTTTGGTTTCTTCAAACGCGACACGGTTCAAAAGACGAGATCAAGCGGACCTTTTACAAAGCTTATTTCAAGCTAATTAATGGCCCCGGATTTTTGAAAGGACCCACCGTCATGAAATTTTATTGGGGGGTGAGTGGGCCATCGCACGGCGAATGGCCCGGTGTAGGGTGTTCACCGGGGGCTTGGGGGCTCAAGCGGCGCGGTTTTTATCCAGAAAAATTTTACTGAATGGCGTATAAATGCGATTTTTAGCACGATTTGCGTGATATTTGAGCGTAAGGGCTTGGTGGGTGGCCTCAGGTTTTCGGCTCACACAATGCCAAAAGACCACGCAAGGGGATCACCATCCAACTTGGCCGGTTGTTGCATTCGTACTGCAATTCATAAGTGGCCTTTTCGAGCACGAATAAATCCAGCAATGCCCGCCGGGCCTCCGTGGTATCGGGTAGTATCCCGCCTCCCTCAAGGTTTTCAACACGATCGAGAACGGTGAAATATTCGTCAAGAAATGATGCACAGAGTGCAGCCGCTCGGGCATCGGGCTGTGCGTGTGAGGGCACCTGTTCGTGGTGATTTTCGCTTAAAAGAACAGAGGCGTGCGCCGCGTAATGAAACGAGCGCAGCATCCCGGCGACGTCGCGTAGGGGCGATTGCTTTTCTCGAGCTGCCGCCAAGGGGCGTCCCGGCTCGCCTTCAAAGTCCAAGATACGGATTTCAGGGGTCGCACTGCCAGTGTGGATGAGGATTTGACCCAAATGAAGATCGCCATGGGTCCGAATTTTAAACCCGGTCGACCCGTGGCCCACCGCGTGGACCGCTGCTTCGATTCGTTCGAATAGGCGGGCCTGTCCGTCCAATAGCGCGTGGGCTTCGTGCTCAAAGTGGAGAGGCGGCGTGGCCAAGAGTGCTTGAACATCGCGCACGCCCTCAGCCAGCGAGGCCCGCGCGCGCGCCCGGGCGCTGATCGCATCGGCCATGGTAAATGGTTCAGGTGCAAAGGCTGCACCGTCGGTGTGTGATGCCGCGGCACGGTGAAATTCGCCGACACGGCGTCCGATCAGCGCCGCGGTGGCGTGCAGCGCGGCTGGTAACCCGGCGATGTCGTCACCCTGCGGTTTCGCACGTAACCCATCGAGCACATAGGACCACATGTCGGTGGCATCGGCTAAAAATTCAGCCGCAAGCACGGTGGTGTAGGTTTGGCCGAGCGGGTCAATCCATTCCAGTGAGGAGATAAATTGCGGGGCATGGCGAAAGGTGGTCTGCTCGCTCAGAAAGCGTAACATCTCAGGTTCGGCATGAATGCCCGCTTCCAAGCGGCGATAGAGTTTGACGAACAATGCCTCCGGCCCTTGGCCGTACACCAAGGCCGTATTGCTTTGCTCGGCGTTGAGCACCCGCGATGCGGCGAGAGGCGTACCCGAAAAGGTCTGCC
The DNA here is from genome assembly GCA_044338885.1 of Fibrobacteria bacterium. Classification (GTDB taxonomy): domain Bacteria; phylum Fibrobacterota; class Fibrobacteria; order UBA11236; family UBA11236; genus UBA11236. The sequence goes on along the minus strand of JBIIWL010000012.1, from coordinate 1,165 downwards.
CGAAGGCCGGGTAGCCTCGTAAAGCCCCCCCTGAGCCTAGGGCTTCATGATGACCGGCCAAGACTTCCAAAAGCCAGGTCCGAAAACCGGCGTGCCAGCAGGCGTCGATCAGGAGGCGCGCTCCGGCAGGCGTTTCCACTGGGCCTAAGAGGGCGGCCTCGGGGAGGTCAGAAGTGTCGCCGGGCGCGAGGAGCCCGAGTGGGAGTAAGTAGCGTTCCACCGCGCCTGTGCTGAAGGTGACCCGGAGTACCGTGAACACGGCGTCTGCGCCAAGTACGCCGAGAGTTTGGCACGGGAATACCGCTTCGAGGTCGACCACCTGAATCGATTGCGTTTTAGAACGAAACCAGCGCCGTTGTGGGAGCCACTGGGGGAGCACCAGGCCCTTGAGATGGTCGCCCAATGGCCCGGCGAGTTGTGCGGGGAGATGTGGGCTGTGCAACGTTGTCGGAGAATCGGGAGTCGTCATACTGCTCTGAATCTACCTTTTGCCCTGTGACTTCCTCCGCAACAACCCGCACGATTCTTGACCACGCGATGACCGGTAACCGGATCTCGCCCGCTGATGCACTGACGCTTTTAACCAGTGATGACTGGACGTCGATCATTGCGGCGGGCCACGCCCGTCGCAACATGCTCCATGACCCCACCGTCGTCAGTTACACGGCGTACCGTGTCATCAATTACACGAACTTTTGCGACGTGGATTGCACGTTCTGCAGCTTTAAAGACGAGATCGAGAGCGACCGTGGTTACACGCTTTCGCTCGATCAGATCGCGGCTAAAACCCAAGAAGCCAAGGCGCTCGGCGTCGATCAGATTTTCTTTCAGGGCGGTGTGAATCCGGGGCTGCCTTTATCCTACTACACCGACGCTTTCAAAATGCTGCGTGATGATCATGGTGTAGCGTTGCGCGCACTATCGCCTATCGAAGTGAAACGGTTGGCCGAAAACATCGGGATGCCGATACCGGATTTGTTGGGGGTTTTGAAGGCCTCCGGGTTGTCATCCGTGCCGGGAGCCGGAGCCGAGATTCTCACGGAGCGCATGCGCGACGTGCTGTCACCCAAAAAGTTGTCGGGGGCTGACTGGTGCTCGGTCATGGGAGAGTGCCACACGTCCGGTTTGCCAGGTTCGTGCAATATCGTGTTCGGCTCGGTTGAGA
>JBIIWL010000255.1:0-3224 GCA_044338885.1 Fibrobacteria bacterium | reverse complement strand
GGGCTCATCGTAGCGCTTGACATCTTAGTGCCCCTTATCGTGGGGATGATGGTGCGGGCTGGCCTCGGGCATTACGCCCTTGACTTCAGCGATCGCGAGCTGAGGCAAGAACTTGAGGAACAGCAGGAAGAAGGAGAAGAACATGCCGAAGGTACCGATGTAGGTCCACCAGTCAACCCAAGTCGGACGGTAATAACCCCACGAGCTCGGGATGAAATCGGCGTGCAAGGTGATCACGATCACAAAGCGCTCGAACCACATACCGATATTGATGAAAATCGTGAGGATGAAGGTGATGAGCAGGTTGCGGCGGATCTTCTTGAACCAGAAGAACTGCGGCGAGACCACGTTACAGGTGATCATGGCCCAGTAGGCCCACCAGTATTCACCCAGCGCACGGTTCCAGAACGCGTACCGCTCGTACATGTTACCACTGTACCAAGCGATAAAGATTTCCATCGCGTAGGCATAACCGACCAAGGTGCCGGTGAGCAACATGAACTTGTTCATGTTCTCGATGTGGTGAAGGCGGACAACCTTTTTGAACCCGAAGATTTCACGGGCAACGATCAACAGGGTCGAGACGAGCGCGAAACCTGAGAACACCGCACCGGCGACGAAGTAAGGCGGGAAGATGGTGGTATGCCAACCCGGAATCTTCGAGGTCGCAAAGTCAAACGACACGATAGAGTGCACAGAGAGCACCAGCGGTGTTGAAATGGCGGCCAGAATCAGGTACGCGCGCTCATAGTTCTGCCAGTGACGGGCAGCGCCGCGCCAGCCGAGTGCGAACACGGAGAGCACGAACTTGCGAACCTTGGTGGTCGCACGGTCACGCAGCGTGGCCAGGTCAGGAATGAGACCCATATACCAGAACAACAGCGAAACCGTGAAGTAGGTGCTGATGGCGAACACGTCCCAGAATAGAGGGCTACGCGTATTGGGCCAGGCGCCCATCTGGTTCGGCAGGGGGAAGATGTAATAGACGATCCACACGCGACCGACGTGGAACGCGGGGAACACGCCCGCACACATCACCGCGAAAATCGTCATCGCTTCGGAGAAGCGGTTGATGCCTGTACGCCATTTTTGGCGGAACAGGAACAGAATGGCGGAAATCAACGTACCGGCGTGACCGATACCGATCCACCAGATGAAGTTGACGATGGCGAAGCCCCAGGCCACAGGCATGTTAACGCCCCAGACACCGGTGCCTTCCCAGAATAGGTATCCGAAGAGACCCGCCATGAGCGCCATGAAAGACGCGCTCAGCATCAGCAGCAGAATCCATGTGGAGTTCAGCTTGGTTTCGGTGGGGGCCGCAATGATTTCCGTCACCTCGTGGAAGTCGGTAGACTCCACGAGAATCGGGCGTTTGGTCGGATCGTCGTCGCGATGCGGAATCATGGTGCTCATGCCTTTTCTTGTCCGGCTTGCAGTGCGAGGGCGGGATTAGGGTTGCGCACGCGCGCGAGGTAGCTCGTGCGGGGCTTGAGGTTAAGCTCTGTCAACAGCCCATAATTGCGCGGGTGAGCCTTGAGTTTGGCTACGCGGCTTTGCGGGTCATTGATGTCGCCGAACACGATCGACTGGCTGGGGCAGGATTGGCCGCACGCCGGGGTGATGGTACCGTCCGCGATGGTCTCGCTTCCGGCTCTCTTCGCCTCGATGCGGGCTTTTTGGACACGCTGCACGCAGTAGGTGCACTTCTCCATGACGCCGCGGAAACGTACGGTGACGTCCGGGTTCATGCGCATCTGCTCTGTCTCAGTATGCTTGTTGTTGTAGTTGAAGAAGTTGAAGCGGCGCACTTTGAACGGGCAGTTGTTGGAGCAATACCGCGTACCGATGCAGCGGTTGTACACCATGTCGTTCAAACCATCGTGCGAGTGTACCGTGGCGCCCACCGGGCAAACTTCTTCGCACGGTGCGTTTTCGCACTGCTGGCACGTCATCGGTTGGAATTCCAACTGGGGGTCTTCCACATTACCGGTGAAGTAACGATCCAGACGGAGCCAATGCATATCGCGACCGCGGAGAACCTGTTCTTTACCGACGGTCGGAATGTTGTTTTCCGCTTGGCAGGCGATCATACAGGCGTTACAGCCCGTGCAGCTGTTCAGGTCGATGACCATGCCCCACTGCATACCCTTGGAGAAATCATAGGTGCCGCGCACCGACTCATCCCACAGGCTCTTTTCGGGCGGGTGTTTGTTCCACTTCTCATCGGACGCATACTCCGCAGGATCTTTGAGGTATTCCTCAAGATCGCCGGTGCGTACGATGGGGCGGCCCATAAGCGACCAGTGGTCCTGTGTGCACGCCAGTGCATACAGACGGTCGATCTTTTCAAGCTTGACGCCAGACGCTAAGAACGGCGACTTGGAGCTCATCAGCGAGAAGGCATTAAAGCCCGCTTCTTCACCCACCGTTCCGACCTGCATACGGCCGAAGCCCAGATGGAGGAGGGCGGTCTCATCCGCCATGCCGGGCAGGATCCAGGCGGCGACTTCGAGCGACACGCCATTGACCGTCACGAGGACCATCGGGCGCTTGCGGTAATCGGCCAGGGTGGTGCCCGTCTCTTCTTCGTTCAACAGGAAGTCGCTGATCCCCAATTTTTTACCGAGAGTGGGGCTAACGAGCAGCGCATTGTCCCAGGTCAATTTGGTGACCGGGTCGGGGAGCTCTTGGAGCCACGCGTTGTTGGCAAAGCGACCGTCGAGCAAACGCGAATCACCGCGCAGCATGAGCTCCACACCAGACACCGCGGCGGGCAGGGCGCGCACGAGCGTGCCCATGGTGGCTGTACCCACGTAGGTGGCGGTTGCACCGCCGCCGAGGTTGACGATACCATCGTGCAACCAGCGACGCCATTGTTGGTCGAAATTGAGACCCGTGCGCGATGACCAGTAGTGACGCACGATGTCGTGGCTTACAGTGTGCGCGTAGCCAGAAAGGCGCGCCACAAGCTCAGAGGCATCCTGCGAGTCGTACAACGGAGCGATCAGCGGCTGGGCGATGGAAGTGGTTCCATCAAGCGAGACGCCATCACCCCACGTTTCGAGGAAGTGGCTCAGGGGCAGTTGCCATGTGGTGACCGCAGAGGTCTCGTTTGCCTCGGCGACCAACGTGGCGCTAAAATCTGCCTTGGCAATTTTTGAACCGAAGGCGATATCGGCCGGCGCGGCATAGGCAGGGTTCGCGTCGAGGATGATCAGCGC
>JBIIWL010000151.1:0-5151 GCA_044338885.1 Fibrobacteria bacterium | reverse complement strand
GCAGCGGTAAAAAGTTCAAGAAGTGCCACGGAGAAAGTGTGTAACACGCTTGGTATTCGGTACTCGGTAATCTGCAGCCTGTAGTTGCTCCCAGGCACGTATCGTTTTTTCGTTCTGGCCGGGGACCGTGTTCAGGTGATCTCAGCAACGTGCAGTTTTAAATGGGGGAAACCATTGCAGAATTCGAGTACTGAGTACCGAGTACCGAGTACCACGTTCCTCCCTTTCTTCGTATTCGAAGGCATCGATGGGGCGGGCAAGTCGACCCAAGTGGCGCTGCTCGCAGCGTCGCTGGAGGCGCGCGGTTACGAGGTGACGCGCGTACGCGACCCGGGTGGTACCCCGCTCTCCGACCGCATTCGCGCCTTGCTCCTCGACCCCGAAAACCCGGTCGCCCCCTCGACCGAACTGTGTCTCTACGCCGCGGCCCGCGCCCAGCTGGTACACGAAGTGATACGCCCCGCTCTCGAGGCCGGGCGCGTGGTGATTTCGGATCGGTTCACCTGGTCGACACGCGCCTACCAGGGCGCGGGCCGCGGCCTTGACGTGGGCCATATCGACGCCGTGGCAGAGGTCGCCTGTGGCCCCATTACACCCGCCCACGTCTTTGTGCTTGATCTCGTCTCCGACGCGCGTGAAGCGCGAATGACCGCTCGTGCGGGTACCGCCCGTGACCGACTCGAACGTGAGAATGGCGCCTTTTTTGAGCGCGTCCGCCAAGGTTTTTTGAACCAAGCCGCGGCGCAACCCGAGCATGGTACGGTGCTCGACGCCACGCGCCCGCCCGACGAATTACACGCTGAGATTTTGCACATCGTACTCGGGAAATTGGCTCGGAGTTAATGGGTTCTGAATCGTGGTAACGCCTGCGCCCCCGAGGAAGTAATTTTCCCCCCATGAACAAAGGCAAACCGTACTTTTTCGTCGTTATTCTCGTGGTCGCAGGGCTGGCCCTTCTGGGCAATCGAGCCAATGCCGATTCCGATCGTTTTTATTCCGACCTGACGCGCCTCGATAAGGTCGTGACCAAAATCACTGAAAGCTATGTCGAGGATGTCTCCTCGAAAGACTTGGTGGACGCGGCGATTGACGGCATGCGCGGCGTGCTCGACCCTCACACGGCCTATTTCGACGCCAAGGATTACGAAGACCTCAAGGTCAGCACCGACGGAGAATTCGGCGGACTCGGCATTCAAATCGGCATTCGTGAAAAAGTACTGACCGTGGTTTCGCCGCTGGCGGGCACTCCCGCACACCGCATGGGTCTGCGCGCTGGCGATCAAATCGTCCGCATCGATTCACTCGATACGCGCGGCATCACCGTGGAAGACGCCGTGGGCAAGCTGCGTGGCAAGCCGGGCACCAAGGTCACGCTGCGCATCCGTCGTGAAGGGGTGAACGAAGCGCTCGACTATACCATCAAGCGCGAAGTCATCAAGATCGAAAGCGTGCCGCACGCCTCCATGCTCAATGACTCGGTGGGCTATGTGAAAGTCACCCAGTTCAGCCGCACCACCGCTTCCGACCTTGAAGACAAGCTCGTCGACCTGCGCAAGCGCGGGGCCAAATCTCTCGTGCTCGATTTGCGCACCAACCCCGGCGGCCTCCTCAATCAAGCGGTCGAGGTCTCCGAACTCTTTTTGGAAAAAGGTGTGACGGTTGTCGAAACCAAAGGCCGCGTGCGCGGTCAAAACCAAAATTACCGCAGCGGTCGCGCGCCCTTATGGACCGGCAAGCTGGCGGTGCTCGTCAACGGCAGCTCGGCCTCGGCGGCCGAAATTGTAGCGGGCGCGGTTCAAGATTGGGACCGTGGCGTTTTACTTGGCACGACCACCTTCGGGAAGGGCTCCGTACAGACGGTGCAAGAAATCGACAAGCGCGGTAACGCGCTGAAGTTGACCACCGCCCACTACTACACGCCTGCGGGCCGCAATATCAATAAACCCGAAAACGGTCGGCGCGGTAAACTATCTCGAGACCTCGACGAAGAGTTTGAAGGTGGGGGCAAGGTGGATTCGGGGGTGGCTGTTAAAACCTCCGGGGATTCGTTGACCTACAAGACGCGTGCGGGCCGCCCGGTGTTGGGTCATGGCGGCATTACCCCCGACATCACAGTGAATGATCGCCGCATTTCGCGCTTTGTGCTCGAGCTTTTCCGTAAAAACATGTTCTTCACGTTTGCCGTGAAGCATCGCGCTGAAATTGCCGCGGCGCAGCCCGGTGGCGCACTCAAGCCCACCTTCGAAATTTCACCCGCGCTCGCAGAGGAGTTTCGGGTGTTCGTGTTTGCGGACACGGCCTTCAGCCGCTTCCGCGGCGCAGCCGCGATGGCCTTGGAGCAATCCCGTGCGGCCTGGTTGAAAGAGCGTGAGGCGCGCGGCGATACCGTCACAGGGGCTGCCGCCTTCCGCGCCGCCTTTACCGAGCTCGACAAAATGTTGATCGCCGAAGCGGGTCGCGAGTTTGATGCGAACCTCGACCTCATCAAGCGCGAACTGAAAGCCGAGATTCTTGGCGCGGCCCTGGGCGAAGACGCCCGCACGGTTCACGAGTTACGGCATGATGATCAGGTCAAGGAAGCGCTGCGCTACCTTGCGAATGACAAGCTGTACAGCGCCACCTTGAAGCCCGCCAAAGCCACTGCGGCCGCGAAGAAATAACCACCAAACTTTCCCCCTCTCGGATCCGGACAGGTCAACCGCATGGCACGTAAATACAGTATCGAAGGTGGCGTGAGCCTCCAGGGCACCATCGCCGTTCGCGGCGCGAAGAACGCCGTCACCAAGGAAATGGTTGCGGCGCTGCTCGCGCCGGGCATTACCATCCTCCGCAACATCCCCGAGATCGGCGACGTGGACATCACCAAACGCGTGATCGAGTCGGTCGGCGTGAAGGTCGACCACGACACCGAGGCGGGCACGGTCACCATCGACGCGACCACCCTGTCGGGGCCAACCGTCCCGGATGAATACTCCGGGCTCAACCGGATCCCGATTCTTCTCGCGGGCGCGCTGATCCATCGCTTTGGCCGCGCCATCATCCCCGCCCCCGGCGGTTGCGACATTGGCGCGCGTCCCCTCGACTTTCACCTTCAGGGTTTCGAACAGCTCGGCGCAAAGGTTGAGCACCGCGATGGCGCTTACCATTTCACGGCGGACCGCCTGACGGGTGCGCGCATTACCTTGCCGTTCCCCTCTGTGGGCGCCACCGAAAACTTGATGATGGCCGCCGTGCTCGCCCGCGGGACCACCGAAATCCGCAACGCCGCGGTTGAACCCGAAATCGTCGACCTCGCCTTGCTGTTACAATCGATGGGGGCGATCATCGTTCAAGAGACCGACCGCACCTGGGTGATTCAGGGTGTCGACTCCTTGCGCCCCGCCGACCACCGGGTGGTGAACGATCGCATTGAGGCGGCCTCGTTTGCGGCCTCGGCCGTGGCCACGCGCGGCGAAGTGTTCATTAAAGGTGCCGATCAACTCCACTTGTTGACCTTCCTCAACTGGCTGCGCCGCGCTGGCGGCGAGTTTGAAGTGCGGCCCGATGGCATTGTGTTTAGCGGTCGCGATGCCAAGCTCAAAGCCGTTGCCGCCGAAACGGCCGTGCACCCTGGCCTCATGACCGACTGGCAACAACCGCTCGTCATTTTGCTGACCCAAGCCACTGGCATGTCGGTGATTCACGAGACCGTGTATGAAAACCGCTTTGGCTACACCGAGGCGCTTAATCGCATGGGCGCCAACATTCAGTTGTTCAGCGAATGCCTCGGCGGGAGCGACTGCCGCTTCCGTCACTTGGGTCACAAGCACTCCGCCGTCATCCAAGGTCCTACCCCGCTGCACGGCGCCGATATCGAGATCCCCGACTTACGCGCCGGGTTCTCGTACCTCGTGGCCGCGGCCTTGGCCAAAGGCCGCACGACGCTCACGGGGGTGCGCTACATCGAACGCGGCTACGACCGGGTTGTCGAAAAATTCCAAGCCCTTGGCCTCAAGATCGATGTGATCGAGAGCTGAAAAGGAAAGGTGAACCCTGAAACCGGAAAGATGGAAGGACCGTAATGAACCTTCGTCTTTCCGGTTTCATGTTTCCGATTTGATCAAGGCTTCACATTTCTGATTTGATATTTCATCTTTCCTGTTTGAGCTCATGACCAAAGCCTACTGCCTACTCTCGAAAAAAGGCGGCGTCGGTAAAACGACGTTCACGCTCAACTGCGCCCACGCTTTAGCCTTCTCTGGTTTTCGCGTGTTGCTCATCGACCTTGATGCGCAATCCAATCTGACCAAACACCTTTTGGGCCGAGGGTCGGATGCGCCGCTGTTGCGCGACCCCGCGCGCCCCGACATCGCCAAAGTATTGCAGCAACGGTGCGATGCGTCTGATGCTTGTCTTGAAACCGGCTATGATGGTCTGCATCTGATCGCGGGGAGTACAGAGCTCGACGATCTGCTCCTGCTCAACCCGCGCTTGGCTCGTGAACCCTCGCGCTTGCGCGCGCTGATCACACCGTTGTACCCGCGTTACGATTACGTCCTCATCGACTGCCCGCCCGTTCTCAATTGGCTCACGCGCATGGCGCTTATGGCCGCGGGCGATGTGATCGTGCCGACCCAACCCGAGTCGTACGCGCTTCAGGGTCTTGACGATTTGGTCCCGTGGCTCGACAAAATGTCGGCCACATCGCGCCTCTACCGCATCGTGATCAACATGTACCGTGCGAATACCCAACTTCATCAGTCGCTCGCCGCGCAGATCGAACACGTGTACCCCGGCCGCGTGGCCAAACAACGTGTGCGCCTCACGATCGATTTGGCCGAGGCGGCGCGCGCCGGCCTGAGCGTGTTCGAACATGCGCCGACATCGCTCGCGGCCCTCGACTTGTATGCCCTGTGCTTCGAACTGTTTGGTCTATCACCCGAGTCGATTCGGGCGCGTATGGCCGAAAAAGCGAAGGAGAAGCAGGAAGCGATCAGCCACAAGCGGTCAGGATAGGCTCGGACGCTGACTGGATTTGGGGCCTTGCGCCTCACCCCTAACCCCCTGCCCCTCGGGCATCCCCCTTCCGTCGACGTTCCCGGGGTTGGGGGTGAGGACTAAGGCCTGAGGCTAGCCCCCCTAAGGCCCTGCTTAAACCGGGAGCCGTCTTGG